>NZ_CAWPJH010000042.1:0-242254 GCF_963888445.1 Vibrio sp. B1-2 | reverse complement strand
ATCATTAATTATGTTTAGAGCTTGAGAAACATCCATAAAAAAATCCAAGTGCATTAAATACACTTGGATTTTGACAGCTCTGAAGGATCGTTCAACCGATCACTTTGGCCTTAACTGATCGGCATTAACTGTGGATAGGTGAATAATTTGATGCAGTCAGTAGATGGAGAATTCAAACAGCTTCCAAATAAGGAAGCTGTTTGAATAAGTAAACAGCCTGTTTACTCGGTTAGTTCAAGAAAATAGCCAGTTGTGATAGCGCTCCAGCGCGAAGCACACCATCGGCCGTATCTTGCGGTGCGAGAAAGGTTGTGTGTGTACCACTGTCCATTTTTACGAAGACTTTAGACGTATTAGTGATTACATCAGAGGGTATTGCGTTGGATAATCCCAATAGCGTTGCTAGGGGTTCGGTGCCTGCACGTGTATTTGTGACATTGTTAGGCACACTCTCGTCTCCCGCCACTTGCAGTAAATAAGTAGGGATTGTCGCGGTTCCACCACTGATTAGGTAACTTGCGTTTGTGTATGGATCCATAGTATCGAGCAAGGTTTGAGTCGCGTAGGTAAATTGATCCAACTGACTTTGCAGTGCCGCTTTGTCTGAGGCAGAGGCTGTGTTTTCAAACGTGGTGTAGCAAACTTTCTCTGTTAACCCTGGACAGTATTGGTCGGCGAATGCTTTGTATTTGGGGCTCGCACTTAAGGCGAGATTATGTTTAATGAGTGGGCCATAGTTTGCTGAACCCATTAACAAGTTACCGATTTGACCACCTGAGTTTGCAATGGCCATTCCAGAGAATTTATACAGCGCATCACCACTAGCATCACCGATAGTGCGGTTCGCGTTCGCGACAGCGCTTAAGCCGACGATTCCTCCCAATGAGTGGCCAAGGAATTTTGGTGGTGTCGTCGCGGTATTGTCTGCGTTTGCTAATTGGGAACCAACAAACAACCCTGCACTTTGTGAGTAAGTAATGGCCGCACGCAGCCCCATGATATCTAAGATACTCTGACGCGTGTTGTCACGAGCGACGGCCAAGTTGTTCAAATTGAGGTACGCTAGAATATCGGCATTAGCTGAGCGCTGTGCATCTAAACTGCGAGCACCATGCAGTGGTTGATCAATGGCAATCACGGCGATACCAGCATTGGCTAAATGTGCTGCTGTGAAGTACGCATCTTCTTTAACAGAAGTTATACCGTGTTGGTAAATCACGATCGGCCAGTTTGTTCCCGCGTTAGGAGTAAACAGTAAGAAATCAACGTCTTCTAACGATTTCACCTTAGGTACAGGGCTATAGCGTGTAATGATGCGCTGAGGATCGAGTGGGCTGCCATCAGACTTTGTGAGGGTCAATCCCACTAGCTTAAGCTGTTCACTTGGGCTGGTTGCTAGTTGAGTCACGTCGATATTGTTAGCAATGAGCTGATTGGCGATGGTGGCTTTTTCATTGTCATCTGCCAAAGCATTTTTAATCAAGGCTAAACTTGGCATTGCTGATTCAAACGGCTGTGAGTTCCAGTTGCTTCCTTTCTCTAAATAATAAGGGAGCTTAACCGTTCCAGTCGTGACATTAACGTTATAACTGCTGGTTGTGTATTCATTTTCAATAAACGCTTTAGCGGTTGTTTTTTCTGCGCCAATGTAAGTTTGAAAATTTGCATCGTTATTAAGTGCGGTTACAAAATCGGTTGTAGCACCAAAGCTCATGGTGTAAGCGGCGCTCAAATTAAGGTTGTTTGGGTTCGCACCTTGCTTCCAAATGTTGCCAATATCTGTCGTTGCAAGGCCTGCGGCGGTGGCGCCTTTCACACTGTAAAGTGTCTGACCAACAGATTGAGTACTAAACCACGTTGAATAAATAATCTTGGTTTGATCCACCCCTGCCAAAGCGAAAATGCTTTCCACGCCTTGGGTCACTTTTTGTAATGCCCCTAGCTTATCATCGGTATAGATTTTCACTTTGGACTTCAACGCGGCGTAGCTGCTGGATGTGCCTGCAATATTGCCATTTACATCGGTAATCTCATCTGTCACGGCTAAAATATATTCACTGGCAGGGTTGAGCGCTTTGTTTGGCACGATCGCAATTTTATCGCTGCTGGCACTGGCGATGGCAGCAAAGTCGGTGTTCAATGTCAGCACATTTTTAACCGCTGGGCTGCCAATCATACTGTCGGTCAGCTCAATTAAATAAATACCGTTAGAGATAAGACCGTCAGCCAATCCTACGCCTTCAAAGTCTAGAAACAGTGGCATTGATGTTGACCAACCATCCATGGTGCCCATAGCGGCGACTGGATTGGTTAAGGCGTCATCACCCTTGGTTGGAATTTCTAACGTGCCGTCTTTGGCATTCATGAGTGCAAAAGAGGGCAGTGGTACATTTGCGTTTGCGCCACTGAGCGTGAATTTTATGCTGGTGTCGCGTTTTAACGCGTCTTGAATGTAGGCTTCGTAAGTGGGTGTTGTGTTTGCTCCCGAACTGCTCGTTTCATCACCACAACCGACTAACCATAACGCAGAGCAGAGCAGCGATATTTTGAATGTTGTTTTAAGCATGACTTATCCCTGAGTTTAGTTGAATGTGTAGTTAAGTTGAATAGCGCTAAGGTAAGCAGTCCCTTGCGATTCAAACGTCAATGTTTCATTGAGTTTGTTGGTTTCGGTAAACGTGCCGCTTTTACTTTTCACCAGTGCAAAACCCGCATCAATGGATAGCGAGTCGCTGATCACGTAGCTCACGCCCGCTGAATACCAATAACGGTCGCTATCTGGAATACTCAATGTGGCTTCGCCAGCTTGTTCATCAAAAGCAAAACCGGCGCGTAATGTCCAAGTCGAGTTTAATTGATAAGTTGAACCCAATGACCAACGGCCACTGTCTTCATACTTTTCAGACTTATAAAAACACTCTCCGTTGGTACATTGTGATGATGTTGCCTTTAACTCTTTGAATGAACTCCAGTCGGTACGTTGGTACCCGTAATGCAACGCCACGCTATCCGTGAGTTGGTGAAATGCGGAAACTTCCCACATCGCAGGTAGCGTGATTTTTAAACGTCCTTCAACAACAGCGTTTGTTGCAACACCTGAGCTATAGCTTGAAAACTCACCATCATCAAAATCCAGATCAACAGCAGAGCGGTAAGCAAAACCGACACGGTGGTTTTGGTTGAACTCATATAAGCTACCTATGTTCCAGCCCAAAGCTATGGTTTCGCCAGTCATTCCGACTAGGTTGTCAGAGGCAGAGCCGCCAGTAAATACGGCTAAAGCACCTTTATGTCGTGTCAGTTTTGCTTCGGCATAGACGAGGTTAATACCCGCAGCGAGACTAAGCTGTTCGTTAACACGGTAGGCAATATTCGGGTTTAAATTGACAGAAAGAAGAGAAGTATCGCCTGCAAGATCGCCTGCATAAATATCATTAGGGTAGTCTGTAGCTACGCCGTAAGTAGTGAATATTCCCATCCCCCAAGCCCATTTTTCATTGATTGGACTGACGTAGTAAGCCGCGGGAACGACTTGCAGTGGCGCAACATCGTTCATTTTCTGTTGGTTTTTCACATCATATACATCAACCTCTGGGTCAACGATGGACAGTGCACCAGAAAACTGCGTCGTATCAAACCGTGTCATGGCTGCGGGGTTGTGAGCAATCACACTCGCGTTATCTGCCACCGCTCCTTCACCAGAGAAAGCACGTCCTAGCCCTGAGGCTGAATGCTCTGCCACTTGGAAGCCTGCAGAGTGAACATTAAACGCTGTCAATATTGATAGCGCGAGTAGCGTGCGGGGTTTGATGATCATTCTCGACCTCCTAAGGCCTTGTTATGGTAATGGCATTGCAATGCGAGATGTTAATTTTGTGTTGCTGATATGTCAAAGAAAATGATGTCTTTATTTCAATTAGCGGCGAATGATAGTGTGTAAGTATTTGTAAATCAAATGAAAAGTTGACAGTTTTGGTATGACCAGTAGAGTTGTGCTTATTTGGCAGGGTAATTGGTTTAGCTTGTGCTAAAGTTAATTTTTATGCTTCAACACGTTCATAATATTGATGTTTTGGTGGGTGAGTTTAAATTATTTGACCAAAAAATGGTGAAGAAACAGAGGCAGTCACTATGGTGTTTGCAACTACCTCTGTGGTGGGTTTAACGGCCAACAAAAGCAATAACGACACGGTCATTATTTAACGTTCTAGAGAACAGATAGGCATTTTTCTGTTCAATCTCATGATGAATACCTGCGCCAATGGCAGGGTGCGATTGACGAAATTGGCCTAGCGTTTGCCAATGCTTCAGCAGCGCTTGTCGCTCTTCATCCAGTGACCACACCATGTCAGAACGCGTGCCTTGGTGAAAATCATCGGCGTAAGGGCCAACTTGACGTGCGACTTCATCACCGTAGTAAATTTGCACCGCACCCGGTGCGAGAAGCAATGCATTGGCGGCATTACGCTGCATTTCAAAGGAGTTAAAACGGCTAAAAAACAGCTCGGTATCGTGAGAAGAGAGGTAGCTCACGGGGGTAAAATCTGGGTATTTCGCTAGCGTTTGCGCGTAGTCGCGGTACACCATCGCCATTTGGCTTAAGCAGGCTGCGCCTTTATCGACTCTTTTTTGCATATCAAAGTTGATCAGTGCATCAAAGCCATCATCAAAATAGGGGCTGCGGTAAGCTGAATGGCCCCATACTTCGCCCATCATCCAAAAGGGTTGCCCTTGCTGCCCGTTTTGCTCACGCCAAGCATCTAAACTGCGTGATGCCTCGCTTTTTAAGCGTCGCCATACCTCGCCTTCCACATGTTTTACGGTGTCGACGCGGTAACCATCAATACCAAAGCGTTTTACCCAATCGGTTTGCCACTCAATTAAGTAATCGGCAACGCTATACTGTTCGCGCGCTACCACGCGAGTGCCGGGGTTATTAAGTAGCCACTGCGGCGGCGTCACCGCTTGTGTTGATTCAGTGCGAAAATCCGGTAAGCCGGCCAGCGTCATCGTGATATCGCTAGATCCGGGTTTCTGGTAGCCGGGCAACCCAGCGCGAACCCAATCCTTGCCCCACCACAGCGACCAGTTGGCGCTTTGATAATCAATGGATTGATTGTAGCTGTGCCAGTTTTCTTCAGCTTTCGGCATCCAATCAACCCATTTTTGCGGTAAATTTTGGGGATTAACCACCTCAATCTGATCAAATTGCAGGTCAGCCAAGGTGGCGTAGCCGGAATGGTTGAGCACCGCATCGAGCAAGATTTTTATGCCTCGTTTATGCGCTTCAGTGACCAGCGTTTTGAGATCCTCCTCATCACCAAAATTTTGATCGATCTTGGTAAAATCACGCGTCCAGTAACCGTGATAGGCATAAAAAGGGAACGAGCCACTGTCACCACCGCCGACAAAACCGTGCACCTGTTCCACAATCGGCGAAAGCCAAATCGCGTCGGTGCCTAAGCTTTTGATGTAATCGAGTTTGGCAATCACACCTTTTAGGTCGCCACCGTGGAAAGTGCCCACTTCTTCTTTGCCATCTTTTTTACGGCCATAGCTATTGTCGTTACTGGGGTCACCATTGTTGAATCTGTCCACCATCACAAAGTAAATCGTGGCATTGCGGTAGGTAAAGGGTTCGCTGGCGGCATCCGTTGCGGGGGCAAGCAGCACCAATCCACCACTGGTTGGTGACGGCATTAAGGTGACTTGGCTATTTTTCACGCTGAGGATTTGGCCGGTAAATGTCTCTTTTAGTCGTGTGCCATCGGGGAACGTATTGCCCAGTTGTAAGGTCACTTCACCGCCTTGGTACTGCTCGCACGAAACACTCGGTATCGGCCGTTTAAATTTGCTAGTAGTGGATTTTTTGGCTTGTCGGACAAAGGTTAAGGTCTGCTGCTCGTCGTCATAAGCGAAGGCGTAATCGCCAGTGAAACGTATCGTCAGCGGCAGTTCGGTTTCTTGTCCACAATTGAGGGCGATGGGCGCGTTGAATTTGATGCTCTGCTGAGCTGGCGCGCTGCACTGGCCCTCAATCCCTGACACTTTTATTGTGTAGCTTTCTTTGGTCAAGGGAATGACTAAAGGCGTTTTCGCATCCAGCGGAAAGTCGCGGCTAGTCGTGGTGGTCGAAATGGTCAGATTGGGCGCGGCAAACACAACAGGCGCG
Organism: Vibrio sp. B1-2; assembly: GCF_963888445.1. Lineage (NCBI taxonomy): Bacteria > Pseudomonadati > Pseudomonadota > Gammaproteobacteria > Vibrionales > Vibrionaceae > Vibrio > Vibrio sp. B1-2. The sequence continues at coordinate 236,082 of NZ_CAWPJH010000042.1, read as the reverse complement.
GCAGCGCAAAGTGCGAGTGTTAACGTGGAGAATTTCATGCTCTATCCTTGGCCTTCATGGGTTAGGGTGATTCGTTTTTGCATTATCGTCAGTCGCTGTAGGGCGAGGTGCTTCATCGCTAACAATAAAAGCAGAGAGAGAAGTTGACATCATTCTTGTGCCTAAGCCTTAAGAATTTGGCGTTGATCACAAAGCATGGCTTGGGGGCGTAGAAGCGATGAATTTTCCAGCGATATAAATTGTCAACGTGTAGTGAATCTCACAACTTCGGCGCGTAATCTTAACTTATTCGGTAGATTCATTGAGCCGTCATCGAAACCTGCTTAGGATGACGGCAATTAAGTCAAAGGAGACAACCAATGGTTGCTAAAGTAACAATCGCGCCGCAAGGGCCAGATTTTTCAGAGCTAGTACAAGGTTATTGGCGTTTGGCAGATTGGGGCATGACGCCACAACAGCGTTTAACGTTTTTAAAACAGCACATTGAATTGGGCATTAGCACGGTTGACCATGCGGATATTTATGGTAACTACCAGTGCGAGAAACTGTTTGGTGAAGCCTTAGCGCTGGAGCCCGCGCTGCGCGAGCAGATCCAAATCGTCACTAAGTGTGATATCAATTTGTGTGGCGCAAAAACGCCGCAGCGTAAGATAAACCACTACGATACCAGTTCTGCGCATATCTATCAGTCGGTCAATAATTCGCTGGAACGACTTGGTGTGAGCGAAATCGATCTGCTGTTGATCCACCGCCCAGATGCCTTGATGGATGCCGATGAAGTCGCCGAAGCGTTTTCTGAACTGCGCAAAGTGGGCAAAGTGAAGCACTTTGGTGTGTCGAACTTTAGCCCGCGCCAGTTTGAACTGCTGCAATCTCGCCTAGGTAAACCGTTAGTGACCAACCAAGTGGAGATGAACCCGCTCAATTTCGATGTGGTGCACGATGGCACTTTGGATCATTTGCAAACGCAGCGCATTCGCCCAATGGCTTGGTCTTGTTTAGCTGGTGGCGAGATTTTTAACGGCCAGACTGAACAAGCTCAACGTGTGCGCAGTGAGCTAGAAGCGATCGCCCAAGAGATCGGCGCAGACAGTATTGATCAGGTTATTTACGCTTGGGTACTGCGTCTGCCTTCTAAGCCGCTGCCGATTATTGGCTCTGGTAAGATTGACCGCGTCAAAGCGGCAATTTCTGCGCTTGATTTAGAACTGACCCGTGAGCAGTGGTATCGGGTTTGGGTCGCCGCCAAAGGGCATGGCGTGCCATAGAGCGGATGTTTTTTGGAACAGGTGCTTTTTAGAACAGATGCTTTTGAAAACAGATGTTTTTGCCCCGCGATACGCTTTTCGTATTGCTATTATTTCAGTATTACGATTAGGTTTTAATCTCACTCTCCCAACCAGCCCTCAGTGGCTGGTTTTTTTGTCTACTTCCCATTCACGTCATCCAGCCTGCCATTAACGCTGCATAATCCCCCTTTATCGCAAAGTGGCGCATCTGGCCTATTTGCTGCGTAATCTGTCGTTATCAAGCAAATTTCATCACCAACGAATGAAAGGGACCATCATGATGACGACATTTTCTTATTCACGCTCACTTCGCAACCTGCTACTCAGTGTCGGGTTGCTGCTAAGCATCACGGCTGTTCAAGCTAATCCAAGCGACGCTTTAATTATGCAGTACAACCAAGCGGCCGAAGGCGACAGTGACAAAGTGGAGCTTGTGCTTCACCAACTAGAGCAGTTGATTAAACAGCAAGGGGCCAAACCGCTCAGCTTAGCTTATCTGGGCAGTGCACAAACCCTGCAAGGGCGTGATGCATTCATGCCTTGGAATAAGATGAGATACGTCGAAGAAGGCTTGGCCACCATAGACAAAGGCCTGACTTTACTCAGCAATCACCCGCAGCCGCTTGCTGAACAAGAGCGCGTCCTGGGGCTGCCGGATAGCTATTTAACGCGCGCGGTTTCGGCCGCGACTTACACCTCACTGCCCGATATGTTCAACCATTTTGAGCGTGGTTATGATTTGTATCTCGACCTTCTTGTTGAACCCGAATTGACTGCACAACCTTTTGCCGCCACTGCTTGGGTTTATCGATACGCCATTCAAGCCGCCCTTCGTGCCAACGACATTCCTCAAGCAGAGCAATGGTTTGCCCAGATGCAAACTCATCAGAAGCAAGGTAAGCAAGTTGACAACCAGCCAGCGGAGCATCCGCAAATCATCCAAGCCAAGGCTTTGATTACAAATGCATTGATTGAAAACGGATTGATTGAAAAAACGCATGAATTGAAAAGCGAATGAGGGCAACAAAATGCTACGATTTGAACAGATCAGTAAAACCTATCAATTAGGTATGCAGCCGCTGCTGGCGTTGAGCGCGGTGAATGGCGAAGTCAAACAAGGTGAAATGCTAGCGCTGTGCGGCCCGTCAGGTTCGGGAAAAAGCACTTTGCTCAATATCTTGGGGCTGCTTGATCAAGATTACCAAGGTGACATTGAACTGGCTGGTTACCCTTACCCAACCGATCCAAGAGAAGCGGCGGCGCTGCGCCGCAAAAAATTAGGCTTCGTTTTCCAAAAATTCAACTTAGTTCCGGTGATGACAGCGGCGGAAAATATTGCTTACCCATTGATGCTAAATGGCTACAGCCTGCGCGATCAGCGTACTTTAACGCGCACTATGCTGGCCAAAGTGGGGTTAGAAACGCTGGCTTACCATCGGCCGGATCACCTTTCAGGCGGTCAGCAACAGCGCGTAGCCATTGCGCGCGCGCTGATCCATAACCCTGAAATGGTGATTGCCGACGAACCTACCGCCAGTTTAGACAGCCATACCGCCAATGTGGTGATCGACATCATGAAAAGCCTTGGACACGAAATGGGCACCACTTTTATTGTGGCTACGCACGACGCGCGCATGGCCAACCGCTGCGACCGAACCTTGCAGCTTGTGGATGGCAAAGTGATTCAGGAGGCGATGAAATGGGCAAGCTGATTTCTATGGAATGGCGTATGGCGGCGCTGAATTTACTGCGTAATCGCCGCCGCAGCCTGCTTTCGGTATTGATCATTGCCATTGCGGTTTTCGCATTGACTAGCGCCGGAGGGTTTGGCCTTTATACTTACCAAGCACTGCGCGAATCCACTGCGCGCGACACCGGGCATTTAACGCTCAGCCAACCGGGCTTTTTTGAGCAAGATGAAGAGTCACCACTGGCTAATGGGATTGCCGACAGTGCGTTGATTGTTGAGCGATTAATCGACGATAAGCGGATACGAGGCATTCAGCCACGCATTGAGTTTAGCGGGTTGGTCTCTAACGGTAGCAAATCGACCATTTTTGTCGGTTCCGGCGTTAACCATAAAGAGTTTGATATGAAAGGGCCATTTTTGGACGTTCGCCAAGGCAAAACCTTGTCCAATATTGACTCCCCTCGATTTGATGCGAGTGAGCCAGAAGTGATGCTGGCGGTGGATCTCGCCAAAAACTTAAATGTTTCGATTGGCGACTGGGTTACTTTACTGACCAGTACCGCTGATGGCGCGCTCAACGCGATTGATTTCAAAGTGCACGGCATCTATTCCACGGGTGTGCCTGAATTGGATAAACGCCAATTGTATCTGCACATTCAATCGGCCTCTGAGCTGTTAGCTTCGAATAAAGTGAGCACCTTATCGCTGTTTTTGTTTAGCACCGAACAGACAGAAAGCATGCGGCATTGGGTTGAAAACAAACTGTCATTAATGAGCCTTCGCCAAGCGATTCAAGTGACGCCTTGGCAGCAGCGCGCGTTTTTTTATCAAAAAGTAAAAGATCTTTACGATCGCATCTTCGGCATCATGGGCTTGGTGATGGGGTTGGTGGTCTTCGTCGCGCTATTTAACACCTTAACCATGTCGGTCACGGAGAGAACACGTGAAATCGGAACGCTGTCGGCGCTTGGCACTTACCCAAATGAAATCGTCGCCAGCTTCATACGCGAAGCCGTACTGCTAGCCATTTTAGGCACGCTGGTGGGTGCGGCATTCAATGCCCTAGCAAGCGTGTTATTGATGGTAGTCGATGTGCAAATGCCACCACCACCAGGACGCACGGAAGGGTATCCTTTACATATTTATTTTTCATGGGAATTGGTTCTGCTGAGTGCGCTTGGCGTACTGAGCATTTGTATTGCAGCGGCTTGGTTGTCGGCACGCAAAGGAGTCAACAAGCCAATCACGGAGGCACTGGCTTATGTATAAATGGATGATGTTATTACTGATCACGCTTAGCGGTGGCTACTCGGCCGCTGGCTGGGCGGCGCTGGATGCAGGGCAAATGACCAAAAACGCCGACCAATATCGCCTTGGTTACAGCGCGGCCAAAGTCGTCTCTTTGGTGTCGCTTTATGAACGTGGTGAGCTCGATAAAACGCGTCAATATCACGTGTATACCAAAGCCAATCGCGACTCGTTAGTGGTGTTCAAATCCTCCGTTGAAGCGGGGCAAAAAATGCTGATGCTCGATGAAAACTACTGGTTGTTGATGCCAAAAAGCCGCCGCCCTATTCGTATTACGCCAATGCAAAAACTGCTTGGTGAGGCTTCGGTGGGCGATATTTCAACACTGACGTGGAGCGAGGATTACCAAAGTCAATTGATGGGTGAAGAGCAGATAGAAACACCCAGTGGTCAACCTTACCTGACGCATAAGTTGTCATTACTGGCTGTCACAGAAGGGGCGAACTACCAGCAAATTATCTTATGGTTGGATAAAGAGAACGATTTCCCAATCAAAGCTTCTTTGTATTTACGCTCTGGAAAACTGGCCAAGCAGGCTTGGTTTCGCGCTGGTGAAAAAGAGGGACGAATGCGCGTAACCAGTATGACGCTGCTTGATCAAATTCAACCGACCAAAAAAACGGTGGTTGAGTATCAACACATCGAGCCCATGGAGCTAGATGAAAAATATTACAACCCCGCCTATCTGACTCGTAACAGTCTATCGGAGTTATGAGATGAAGCGTGTTGCGTTCGCTTTTTTAACCAGTGTATTGAGCTTAGCTGCGCGGGCAGAAGCCCCCAGTTTTGATTGGGATTGGGTAATGAGCGCATCCACCACGGCGCATCGCGACAGCCTTTTTTTTCCTAGTAATCAAGCGCGCGATACGCAGCAGATTGAGGCGTTATTGGATGTAGAAATGAGGTGGCATGGCTGGTTGGGTCTAGTGGCTATCAAACAAAACGCCTTGTGGAGTAGCGATGCACAGCAGCACGCCGACAGCGAGTTCATTCTACAAGAACTGTTTTGGCAAGGCAGCCTAGTGCTGGCTGATGTGCCGTTTGAGCTGACACTAGGAAAAGTGCGCTTGGATTGGGGAGTGGGCTACGGTTATCGTCCGCTTGATCTCTTTCAGCCTTATCGCCGCAATCCGGTCGGTATTCAGGTAGAAGAGGGGGCCGGAACGCTCTCTGCTTCTTATTATGATCAGCAAGGTGAATGGACGATTTTTTATGCAGATTCCTCTTGGACAGAGCAGCAAGGCAGCGAGTTACAACAAATGACCGAACAACAAGGGGCGGGCGTAAGGCGTTATCAGTTGATGGGCAATGCCGAATGGCAGGCGATTGCTTACTATGATGACGTTCGACGCGGCGTGCTGGGTAGCTCGTTTGTTACTGTGCTCACTGACGCATGGGAAGTGCATGCATCAGCGCTCTATCAGCGTCATTATTTGGCGTACCAACGGCCTAGCGCATTGGCTCAAGCAGTTTACTCTCAACAACAAGAGATTGAATCGCGAATGGCTCTTGAATCGCGAACGCAAGGCTATCAGGCGCTGGTGGGGTTAAACTGGTCGGGAAGTGATGGGCAAAGCGTCATTGCAGAATATTGGTTCGACAGTCGCAGTTGGGGAAAAGAGCAGTGGCAACAAGCGCAGACCAACGCGGATTCGGTTCGTTATCAGCATAATCAAGCGTTAGGTTGGTCTTACGCACAAGGCTATAACCACGTGAATCTCGTGCAGCATAATGTGATGTTGCATGCTTCGTTAGATAGCCAAGCTTGGCGTCATTGGCAGTGGAGCCAGAGTATTGAATGGTTGCAAGGCTTAGTGCCGACACTTGATGTGCTGATTGCACCGCAAGATGGCGGCGTGATCGCTACCCAATGGCTCAATTACTCAGTGTACGATTCGGGTACAGCCTCTATCGAAATCGAACTGGCCGCACGTTTTATGACTGGGCCTGCTGACTCTACATATGCAAACTTACCAGATAAGCATATGATTCTATTAAATATGAAAGGGAAATTCTAATGTGCGAGAAAGTTGAGATTCGAAATCTTGCCAAAAGCTTGTTATTTACTTCGCTGTTTTGTGTGGTGATCGCCTTTACCACTCAGGCCATTTGGCCCAGTGACATCACGTTGCACTTAGCAATAAGCTTTGGCTACGGTTACAGCGCAGTGGCCATTGCTCACTTACTGAGTCGCTTCGCACCGCAGTTGTCCGCACGTTTAGTGAACGTTTTTTCGCTCACGGGGTCGATGATTTTCGGTACGTTACACGCTTATTTATGGCTTAGTAAATACGCGCATTTTAGTCATTTTTCAGCAATGAAACCGGTGATTTTTCTCGGTTTCGTTTTTACTGGCGTTTGCTTTTTCTACTTCTACGCGCATGAACAAAAGCTGATTGCTGAAAAAGCGCTGGAAGCCTCCAAACGGCGTCAATCTGAACAAGAGAAAGCCTTGATTTTGAGCCAGTTGCAGCAGTTACAAAGTCAAATTGAACCCCATTTCTTATTTAATACGCTTGCCAATATCAGCGTGTTGATTGGCTCTGAGCCTTATAAAGCGCAAATGATGCTCGAAAAGCTAACCGACTTATTGCGTGGGTCGCTGCGTAGTAACCGCAATCGCACCACAACGCTACGTGAAGAGTTACATTTAGTCGATGCGTATTTGGGTATTCAAAAAATTCGTTTAGGTGATCGGCTGGATTATGAGATTGCAATGCCTGGCGCAGCGGATGACATTCCTTTGCCGCCGATGCTGTTACAACCTTTGGTTGAGAATGCTGTTAGCCATGGTATTGAGCCTAAAGCTGCGGGGGGGAAAGTGACCATCAAAAGTGAAATTTATGACGAGTGGTTTGAAGTCAGTGTCTGTGACAGTGGCATTGGATTACAGCCGAGTGCTCTTTCAGCAGGACATGGTATTGCGTTGGATAATATTCGCCAGCGCTTAAGCGGCCTATTCGCTGATGATGCGTGTCTCACTATCGCCCAAAATCATGATGCTGGCGTGACGGCAACGATTAGAATAAAGCGGCTATTATTGGACCAACTACAAGGAAGTGCCACATGAGTACTGTCTCTGCGACCGCTATTATTGCTGATGATGAACCGTTATTGCGGCATCATTTAAACCGTGCATTAGGAGAAGTGTGGCCAGAGCTCGATATTGTCGCGCAAGCCGAAAATGGACGCGTGGCATTGTCCATGATTAAGCAGCATCAGCCTGAGGTGGCCTTTATTGATATTCGAATGCCAGAAATGGATGGTATGTCGCTCGCAAGGCAATTGGCTGGTTTGGCAAAGCCACCACTGATTGTATTTATCACCGCCTATGATGAGTATGCCATTCAAGCTTTTGAAGCCAATGCGGCGGATTATTTATTGAAACCGCTTTCTGAAGCGCGTTTAGTGCAGTGCTGTACTAAGTTGCAGCTAAGATTAGCCGAGCATTCTTCTGAGCGACAATTACCTGATTTGCAAACCCTTTTACAGCAGATACAGCATATAAGCCAACAGGCATCGCCGTCGTTTTTAAGCTGGTTAAAAGTTCAAAAAGGTGAAGATATTCACCTGATTTCGGTGGCGGATATGTTGTACGCTAAAGCCGAAGACAAATATTTATCCATATACGTAAAGAGTGATTCTGGAGTGCAGGAGTTTTTACTGCGCAGTTCATTGAAAGAGTTGCTGCAGCAGCTTGACCCGAATCAGTTTTGGCAAATTCACCGTTCAACGGCAGTGAATGTTGCCAAGATAGATAAAGTGAAAAAAGAGTTCACGGGTAAAATGTACGTCTTGATTGGTCATGATAAGTTACCCGTCAGCCGTGCGCTGCAAGCTCAATTTAAGTCGTAACTGAATTTAAACCGCCGTTCGATTGATCGTGTGATTAGCGGTGTGCGATCTGCTTGGCGGACAGGGTAAATTGGAAGAAAGCATCCACAGACATAGGTTCAGAATAATAAAAACCTTGGATGTAACGTACACCCAACAGCTCTAATTCTCTCACCTGATCTTGGTTCTCAACGCCCTCAGCAATCAGCCGCATGTTCAATTGCTTTGCTAGTTTAATCATCGACACTAACACCGAAGTAATGGCTGAATTTTGATGCAAGCTTTTAATAAAAACTTGATCAATTTTGAGAGTGTGGAAGTCATGTTGGTGGATAAAATTTAAGCCCGAGTAGCCAGTGCCAAAATCGTCAATCGCGATTTTAAAGCCTAGTTGTTTCAGTCGCTGTAAGTTTTCCATGGCTAACTTCAACTCGTCCACGTTGAAATGGTTGTCCTCGGTGATCTCTAGCAGAAGTCGTGGAACAATAGCTGGGTGTTTTGCCGCGTAGCGTTTCATGTAATCCATAAAGTAATTATCAATGATCAATAACCGGCTGATGTTGATGCTGATGTATTGATCGTGCAACGCATGTTTGTGCTGCTCCACACATTCTGTCACCAATTTCAACACACGGTAGGTGATTTGGTGAATCACGCCAATACGCTCTGACAACGGGATAAAAATGGTGGGTGAAATATAGCCTTGAGAGGGTTCATTCCAGCGCAGTAGTGCTTCGCTACCAACAATTCTATTCTCGGTAATATCGACGATCGGTTGTAAATAGAGTTCCAACTGATGGTTTGATATTGCCTCTCTCAAAGAGACTTCTAAGGTGTTTCGGCTGAGGTAATAGTTGTGATAAGCAAGATAAATCAAAGAGATAATACTTGCTGTAAGCAAGACAAGCCATAAGTTATCGAGAAAATGGTAAGCATAAGATCCGTTATTTAAGTAGATCTGAATTGAGAGTGGGTAATGCTCGGATTTAAAGAGAAAGCTAGTATGAGCAGAATCGATCTCTTCCTGATCACTGCGAATACTTTGGCTTAACACGTTGACCTGATAGCCGTAGTGCCATTTGGCAAGTTTAGGAGCGACTAGGTTCATAAACTGTTCTGGAGGCATCAGTGCATTGAGGCCGCTCATATCTGGCTGTGAAGCATAGACAAAAAATGTTTGCTCTTTACTGCGAGATTTTGTTAATGAAATGGTCGTATTCGTTGGAGATTGTTTAAGCCTGTCAAGAATATGTTTGTACAAATGAATGGTGGTATGGCCTTCATTGCTGGTGCAAAAAATAGTCCCGTGAGCGTTGTACATGCCCACTTCTTTGACCATTTTCGAGCGAAATACATAGCTCCTCAGAGCAATGATGTCTTCTCTTTGGCAGTGCTTTGAAATGTTTTTACTTAACTGGTTCAGTTCATCCGACGTTTGATTGATGTGATGTTCCAGTTGTGTAATGGCTTGTTCACCGAAGCGGGTTGCCTGCCGGTTAGTGTCATAAAAGTTTTTAACTATCGCGAAAGTAAACACAAACAAGAAAATACCCAGAATAGGAATAAATGCGTTTATCTTTGCCGAAAGTATCTCTTTTGCAACGCTAAATTTGCTCGGTGAACTGTCATTATTGTGCATTACAGACAGTGCTCATAGGTTATTACCAGTAAAAATCAGTATTGCTTTGATGTTGATTACTATAAGTAATTAATCCCTAAACGTAACCTAAGTAACTGTCTCAAAAATGAGATGACGTGCAGTAATCTGCTTGTCAATCTCTTTGCTAAACGTCTCTAATTTCATATTTTTCTTAATATACAAGCCGATAGGTTTTCTTATGTGGCGTTTCGCTAGCCAGACTCTGTTTTGACGCTAGTGATGCTTTAACGCACAATTATGCTCAGTGATGTAATTTACATAAATATAAATTTGCATAATCAATTGCGACTAAAATAACAGTTGTCTATTGCTCGTTTTCTGAATCGATTTGCTAAAGAAGTATCTGGGGGCTCTATGGATTTACATGTGGTTGTTCAACCTGCGTTAGTACAAGAAGTGGTTGGTGATGTTATCGCAGCAGATGCCAAAGGTAATGCGCGTAAAGTAAGCGCGGGTGATCAATTAAATAAAGATGAAATCTTAATCACAGTGAATCATTCGTCGGTGACGATACTGTTTAATGGCCAAGCTACCGTAGTCGATCAGAATTGTATTACTTGTTTTAGCAATGCGTCACCAGATTCTGAGAGCTCAGTTGACTTAGTTCAATTTCCGATTGAAGGCGAGATCAACGCTGATCTGAGCTTATTAGACGAGGTGAGTTTTGACGCAGATAATATTGCTGCCATCCAACAAGCCATTTTAGATGGCCAAGACCCGACCCAAATACTTGAAGCAACCGCCGCCGGAGCAGGTGGTGAAGGCTCTGCAAATGCTGGCTTCATCACCATTGATTACAATTTTGCAGAAGTATTGGCGAGTACGTTTTTCGAAACTGCAGGGCGTGATGCTCAGCAATCATTGACTGAAACGAATTTGAGTCCGTTGCGTTTTACCGCTGGGGGTGAATCATTATCAGCGGCATTAGTTGAAGGTTCGCTCTCACTAAGTTCGTATCCACAATCAGTGACGGCAAATGTTTTAATCGTGGCGGGAGATCTGCCACTGGATGCCGCCTCTTTTGTCCCTGAATCCCTTTCATTAGCTGCGCTATTGTCAGAGCTGAATAGCGATATTACTTCGGCTGGGCGATCAGTAAGCTTTCGTTATGATGCTACGGCTAACCATATTGTCGGTGAACTTGACGGCAGTGAAGTGCTACGGATTGATTTAGTGGCGACGTCTGTCGGTAAAGACATCAACTTAGAGATAGTGACGACCATTAGTCAACCGATTGACCATGTTCCCTCCGTGGGAGGTGGCTTAGTTTCTTTTGCCAATGATCAAATTGCGATTCAATTTGATGTAACCGGTTCTGATGCGGGTGGAAATCCTATTCGCTCGCCGATTTCTATCGCAATCAGTATTGGTGATGGTAATAACCCTGTTATGTCCGATGAACCGTCGACGTCCGTTTATGAGGATAATTTGGCAAATATCGGCTCGGATGCCAGTGCTTCACAGACGATTACCGTTTCAGGACAGTTTGATATCCAATTGGGTTCTGATCAAATTGAAAGCTATCAGTTGGATTTAAGTGCTAATCCGTTGGCGGGGTTAACCTCGGCTGGTGTCGCGGTGCAATTGGCCTCTTCCTCGTCATTGAACGGGGTTTATACCTATCAGGCGAGCGCCAATGGCCAGCCTATTTTTGAGTTGATATTAAACCCAGACGGTCGTTACCAGTTTACGTTACAAGGCGCGCTGGATCATCCAGTAAATAGTGATGAGTTATTACTCAACCTTTCAGTATTGGCAACCGATTATGATGGTGATAGCTCTGAAAGTGTGCGTTTACCAATCAACATTATTGACGATAAACCTGAAATCATTGGTGTGGATGCGCTCAGCGTTGACGAAGACGATTTAGCGTCAGGCTCAGACCGCAGCAAAGAGCCGTTGTTCGCCGAAGGCTATTTCACCACCACCCAAGGGGCCGATACGGTAGTGAGTTATCAGCTTGATACCAGCATCAACCCCATCGCTGGGTTAACCTCGCAAGGTGAAAGTGTTGTATTGGGCGCGGCGACAGTTGACGCCAACGGTAACTACCTCTATCAAGCAAGTACTACCCCAAGCGGTCAGACGGTATTTAGCTTAGTGCTTAACGCAGATGGCAGTTATCGTTTTACCTTACAAGGGCCAATTGACCATGCGCAGGGGAGCGATGAGCTACTGGTGAATTTCAAGGTGGTTGCAACCGACTATGATGGCGACAGCGCCAACATTCTGCTGCCTGTCACCATTCATGATGATCAGCCAATCATCGCGGGTGTGCAAGCGCTCAGCGTTGACGAAGACGATTTAGCGTCAGGCTCAGACAGCAGCAAAGAGCCGTTGTTTGCAGAGGGAATCTTTACCACTCAAAGCGCGGATAAGGTGGTGAGCTATCAGTTGGATACTAGCAGTAACCCGCTTGCAGGCCTAACTTCGCAAGGTGAAGCGGTGAGTTTGGGCGCGGCGACAATCGATGCCGACGGCAACTACCACTATCAAGCTAGCGCTGCACCGAGCGGCAATGCGGTGTTTAGTTTGGTGCTCAATGCGGATGGTAGCTATCGTTTTATCCTGCAAGGTCCGATTGACCATGCGCAGGGGAGCGATGAGCTGTTGGTAAATTTCAAGGTAGTGACAACCGATTATGATGGCGACAGCGCCAACATTTTGCTGCCCGTCACCATCCATGATGATCAGCCAATCATCACTGGCGTGCAAGCGCTCAGCGTTGACGAAGACGATTTAACGTCAGGCTCAGACAGTAGCAAAGAGCCGCTGTTCGCTGAGGGAATGTTTACCACTCAAAGCGCCGAGAAGGTGGTGAGCTATCAGTTGGATACCAGCAGTAACCCGCTTGCGGGCTTAACCTCGCAAGGCGAAGCGGTGATCTTGGGCGCGGCGACAATCGATGCCAATGGTAACTACCACTACCAAGCCAGCACCACACCCAGTGGCAATGCGGTGTTTAGCTTAGTGCTCAATGCGGATGGCAGTTACCGTTTTACTTTGCAAGGTCCGATTGATCACGCCGCAGGCAGCGATGAGCGACTGGTGAATTTCAAAGTGGTGGCGACGGACTATGATGGCGATGCCGCCGATATTCTACTGCCTGTCACTATTGTGGATGACAAGCCAACGATTGTCGGCATTCGCGCCGGTAGCGAACAGAGCGTGGATGAAGATGACTTAGCCACGATTGGTTCTGATCGTTCAGACAGCACCATTATTGCTGGACACTTTGATGTGATTGACGGGGCCGATGGTATTGTCAGTTATCAAGTGTCTGATCTCACCACGCCTGTCGAGAATTTAACGTCTGGTGGTCAAGAGATAGAGATCATCCAAATTTCAAGCAGTAATGGTGTCACTGTTTATGAGGCGGTGATTAAGAATACGACGGACGTGGTTTTTCGTCTCACGTTAAATGGCTCGGCCGATAGTTACCAATTTGAACTGCTTAAAGCCATCGACCACCTGACGGGTAATGGTGAAAATAGTTATATTTTAGATCTTCCGATTACCGCAACTGATAGAGATGGCGATGTTTCAGCGTCAGCGAGTTTGCCAATATCGATTGTTGATGATATTCCAACTTTGCATGATAAAAGCATCACTAGTGTTGAAAATACGGCGATAAAAACAGTCAATTTATTTAGCCAAGACAACAATACCTCACCGGATACTCAAGGTGCAGATCATGGTGCGATCACTAAATTTGTGGCCATTGATGAAGCGGGTCGTGATATTCAATTTAGGCATGGCAATGGTGCAAGCTTAGCTAATGAAATTGAACTTAACGGCGTCACAAAAACGGTCACGGTTGTCGAAATAAAAAATGGTGTTGAGCGCGATTTAGGTACACTGACGATAACGCCTAACGGTAACGCGACATTTAAACCAGTTGCTAGCCTTGAACATGGTGATGATCCGACCATTTCATTTACTGTCGATGTCACTGCGCAAGACTTTGATGGCGATGCCTCAACCGAACAGTTGAACATCAATATTCTTGATAGAAATGCCACTATCACAGTTGCTAATGTTATTGGCGCTGAAGACGCTGGACGCGATGGTGTCACTATTTTGTTTAACGACCCCGATCAAATCACTAATAGCCAAGATAACCAATCCGGCTTAAATACTTCACCGCTTAAAGTGGATTTGCAGATCAATCTTTATGATTTGGATCGCAATGAATCGATTGGTGATGTAAAAATCACGGCCAGCAACGCGCATGGCGATTTTTACTATCTCAATAGTTCGGATGTTTATGTCAAATTAGAGCTAGTCAGTGGACGATTTGTTTTGCCCGCAGATGCGGTGGAGCAAAGCTTAACAGGCAGTGTTGCTAAGATTGAAAACTTGTATTTTGTGCCTGATCGTCACTATGCCAGCGCTAATGGTGGCTTCCAACTCAATATTACTGTGCAGGTTTTGAATAATGGCCTGCATGATCATAATGTGAACGGGAAATTGCGCATTGAGGTGGAAAGTGTGGCCGATATTGCGACTTGGACCTCAAGCAGCCAATTTCATTATGATGCAGTAGAAGATAGTGACAATATTACTCTCGATGTTTTAGCGCAGACACAAGATAACAGTACCCCCGAAACAATCCTGTATGAGATCCGCTTTACTCAAGGTGAAGGTGAGGCGCAGCTAGTTTATGCCGATGGTACGCCAGTTGTAATGAGCTCGGATGCTTCAGGTCACTATTATCTTGTTAGCGCGAGTAACATTAACCAAGTACAAGTTGACCCCAATGATAATTTCAGTGGTCAGATCAAACTTGATATTACAGCGATCACGACCGAGCAAAATAACGCTCACCTTGGTAAAGAGAGCGCCCGATCAGAAACGAAAGAAATCGTGATAGATGTTAGCCCTGTTGCCGATATGGGTAGCTTCTCTGTCAATCGAATCAATGTTTTTGAAGATAATGCCGCTACGCAAAATACCGTTGACCCCACCACAGATCACGATCCCTTGTTATTAAGTGAAGTCATTACGATGGCCGGATCCGTTGATTCTGATGGTTCAGAAACACTCTATGTGCGTCTTTCTGATTTTTCAGAAACAGGTGTCACACTGATTTGGTTGGGAGCCGGAGCCAGCGAAATATCACAAATAACCGATGCCAATGGTCATACTTATTATGAAGTTCCTGAACAATATCTTGACCAAGTTGAAGTGCTACCCCCATTGCATAGCAACGCTGATTTTACCTTCTCTGTTGAAGGGATTATTAAAGATATGGTCAATCTTTCTACGGGTGCGGTGACAGATGAAATCTCGCTAGGTGTTAAGACGGTTAATGTTTCAGTTAAGGGCGTAGCAGATATTCCAACCATTGATTTTCACTCAAACAGTACTAACACTTGGAATGAATTTAGTGAAAATGGTCTGCAAGTGATTGAAACGACGATTGATGAAAATCAATCCGTTGGCTTTGGCTTTAGTGTGTTATCCGGTGAGCTTGCGGATAATCCAGCGGACAGCTCTGAGTCGATCACCGTTTTGCTATCGAACATTCCAGATGGTGTCAAACTGTATGACAGTGTTGGTAGCGTGATTAACTTGGTATTTGTTGGTTACGATACTGCGCAGCAACCTATTTATCAGGCGAATCTAACTTCAGCGCAGGTTGATTCAGGTATTCGAGTGGAGCCATCTCATTCATCGACCGAAAACATCAACATCAAAATGACCACCATCGTTACTGAAAATGATGGACATACGCGTCAAATTGAGTCGGAAATTCGCATTAAAGTGGCACCGGTGATTGATGTTGTTGACAACTATCAATCACACTCGCTTGGTAACGAGGACAGCCGCATTAATATTCATTGGCAGCCAGAAGAGGAACAACATCTTGATGCTGATGAATATTTTGCCTCTGTTACACTTTCTGGCTTCCCAGCAGGTAGTACTATTTACGTCGATGGTGTTGTCACGACCTTAGATAGTGATGGCAAGCTCATTTTGACCCCCGCACTGGGACAGAGCGAGCAAGATTTCTCAGCGCAAGTGCTGGCAATTGGTTACGTTCAAGTTCAGCCACCAGAGCACTCCAGTACTGATTTTACCTTGAGCACTGAGATTGTGGTTAAAGAGCAAGACAACGAATACGTCGATGCAATCAATTCTGGCGAAGGTATTGCTTCGAAAGTCATTCATGGTTCTGTTGATGTCACGGTAAGGCCGATAGTTGAAGCTGATGGACAACTGCGTGTTGAAGAGAACGGCGCAGTCATAAACAAGGTTGTCGCGGATGCCTCTGGTGCTATCTACTTTACGATTAATGATGCGGCCGGCGGCGAGCCTGATGCGAACGTTATACGCTTTGACAATGCAGACACTCAATCGACAGAGGGTTACCAATCATTAGAAGTGGTTGACCAACTGGTGGTGCGTTTTAGCAATATGACGCCACAGGTACTTGATCAACTACTGATTACTGGTGCAATTAATAATGGGGATGGTTCATGGACCATTGTTGATGAGCAGAATTTCAGTGTAAAAGCACCGAATGGCCTGACATTGAGTAGTGGTAACGATCCTGATGGTGATGGTTATAACGACATCACTGTGACCATTTTTGCCCAAGTGTATGACCAAGGGGAAGATAGCTCTGAAGCCAAAGTAGTTCGACAAGTGCAATCAGAGATCACCTTGCAATTTCCGCTCACGGCTACGGGCAACAACACGGTAGCGGCTGACATTATTTTAGTTGGCAATGCGGATGATATTGTATTAGGTATCGAAGATAACGCCATTAATTTAGGTCAGCAAATTCAAGATAAATTGATGGTGAGCGCTTCAGGTTTTGATGGTGTAGAAGATGAGCTCAGTATTGTTATCGCGCAAAGTGTCCTGCCAGCGGGCGCAAGTTTATCTGGTGGTCATTTTGATTTCGTTGATGGCTTGTATGTATACAAAGGTACCGTGAATACCGATGGCTCGATTTCAGGGTTAGAAAATCTGCATCTGCATCTGCCCGAAGATTACGCTGGCGACTTTAATTTGCCGATCACTTTTGTGACGACAGACATGGCTTCTGGTGATGAAAAAACCCTCAGTACGCAAATCCCAGTGGCAGTTTCTCCGGTAGCCGATGTTCCCGGAACGCATCAACCGCAAGATGATAACATTAACCCTAAAGCGACATTGACTGTGGAAGGTTCGCTTGGGTTAGATGCAAATCATCAGCCGACTTCAAGCTCGTCCGACGTTCCGACCAATGACGGCATCGGGTATGAAGATGGTATTATTCATCTTTCGCTCGACATTGACCTTGCTGATATTCGCAATAGCGCTACGGAAGGACAAGAGGTGCTGAGCGAAGTCACCTTAACCCTACAAGGAACCAATATCGGAACCTTTGTTGATGCGCAAGGCAATGATCTCGGTACCAGTATCACTTTTAGTCAGCCTCAGCTACCTGCGGCATTAGACAATGTTTATTTCAAACCCGCACCCAATTATCCGACTGGCGATGATGATAATACCGTCAACATTACCGTGGCGGGGAAAGTGACTGATATCACGCAATTTGATGATACCAATGCCAATGCGTTGGGTGTGGCTAATACTGATGCTGATAAACCATTTACTACACAAGTAAGTTTTGATGTGACGCCAGTGGTAGACGACGTCATTATTTCCAGTGGTGGTAGCAGCAATATTGAAGTGAGCGGTCTGGAAGATGAGTGGATTGTCCTTTCTAAACCGGGTTCTGAATTTACCGTTGATCTGACCGATACAGATGGCTCTGAGGTATTTGTGTCGATCAAGCTTACTGGGGTGCCGACGGATTTTGTCGTGAGTTCTCTCTCTTCTGACTATACCGTGAAAAATAATGGTGGTGGTGAGTGGAGCATTCAGATTAACAACCCAGCACAAACCTCGATCAATTTATCCGATATTGCGATGAAACCTGCGAAGAACTTTAGTGGCGAAGTGGAAATCGGCATCAAGGTCTTTACCCAAGAATCCTTGCTTGGTGTGCCTGTAGAGCATAACGGCAGCTTTAGATTGGATATTACGCCCGTTGGGGATGTGGTGGATGTTGAACCAGTGACTAACGGCGCTGGCGATGAAGGCGTTGACATTGAAATTGATATCAACGCGCAAATTATCGATAAAGCCGATTCCATTGCAGCCGGTGCGAACCATAGTGAAAACTCGCCAGAAACGTTGCGAATTGAAGTTTCCGGGGTGCCAGATGGAGCAAGTATTGCATTGCCTGATGGCACGCTGGGGGCTTACATCGGTGGTGGCGTATGGCTGTTGAATGCCGATGCGCAAAGCTTAGATAAACTGATTTTTAATTCTGGTGATTGGCATAAGGACACTTGGGCGGGAGATCTGACGATTAAAGTACAGTCGGTCGATACAGGGCTGGACGGTACTGAACATTTGGGGCCTGCGCGTGAGTTTACTGTTTCAGTTGATGTTCAGGCGGTCAATGATGCGCCCACCATTGATAGTGCTACGGTCACCACAACGATTGATGAAGAGGCGGGGCAAAAAGTTACCGGCTTGAGTGTGAGTGATGTCGATTATGCAGGCTCACATGCCAACGACCCCATGACGGTGATTTTGAGCGTGAGCGAAGGTTTGCTCAGTGCCGTGATCCCCGCGTTAAGTTCTGTCACGCAGAGCACCAATTTGGCCGGAGAACTCGTCCTACAAGGCACGTTATCGGATATTAATGCGCTACTCAATAGCAGCGATCCCGCCAGTGGTGTTTTTGTTGATGCCACCGCGATTGGTAGTGACCATATTGATCTGACAATTAAGGCCAATGATGGTGGTGTTTATGCCGACAATGTTTCTGGTATGGCGTTAGAAGAGACAGAAACCGTCAGTATTGCGGTGACGCCCAAAGCCAATACGCCGATATTAACCCTTGATCCGAGCTTTAATTATATGAAGCAGACGTATGTTAGCCAAAGTATCAGCGCTCAAGGTATTGCATTGCTGGGGTTAATCGCGGCATTAACGGATAGCCATGAAGTGTTGTCATTGGAGATCGACAGTCTGCCAAGTGGCGCTACGCTTTCTAGTAGCTCGGGCAGTGTGACTGAGCAAAACGGAGTGTGGATTGTTTCCGCTGATGCTATCGACGGATTACAGGTTAGCGGGCTCGATTTAGGGCAACACACTCTGTCGGTAGCGGCTATCTCAACAGAAACGGATGGTAGCCGTGCAGCTTCTCCATCAATTGATATTGCGATTGAAGTATTGCCTGACGGTAGCACGATTGATCAATCAACGAACGGGGATGATGCGCAATTGCTCACCGGTAATGTTGGGGCGCAGTTGCTAGGAGGCAGTGGTCATGATCACCTTGAAGGTGGCGATGGTGATGACACCTTAGTGGGTGGTGGCGGAAATGATACCTTGATTGGCGGGCTTGGTGCCGACATCTTAACCGGGGGAAGTGGCGCTGACATATTTAAATGGACGCTCGATACTGTTGATGAGCAAACCGACACTATCACTGATTTCAACGCTGGTGAAGGTGATGTGATCGATCTCACTGATGTTGTGGCCGATTTACATTTGCCCATGGATCAACTGCTCGTTTCGCTACACACTTCTCATCAGATAGAAGCGAAAGTGATGACCAACACGACGGATGTGGAATTGGAAGTTCTGACGGACAATAACGTACATCAAACCATTGTGGTGCAAGATCTTGCCAGCCAATTCAATTTTGATGGCATGGCGTCGATTGACATTGTTGGCTTCTTATTGGACAACAACATTATCAAGCATGACGTTTAAATAAAGAAAAGGGCAGTTAAATAAAGAAAAAGTGCACCCAACGGCTTCAGGCTCAGTTGGGTGCACTTTTTTATTTAGCAGTAAACACACCCCAGCGCTGTATCAGTCTGGGGCATTTACAGTGGGTTAACCAATGATGATTTGGCTCAGCACATAACCTAAACAGCACGCACTCACGACGCCAATTAAACCGACGGACATGAACGAGTGGTTGAAGTAGTACTTACCGATTTTGGTGGTTCCTGTGGTATCAAAGTTGACCGTTGCAATATCTGACGGATAGTTTGGAATGAAGAAGTATCCGTACAGTGCGGGCATTAATCCCACCAGTAGCGCAGGTTCTAAACCTAGCCCGAGGCCTACAGGTAGCATCATTACCGCTACTGCGGCTTGTGAGTTCACCACAACAGAAACAATGAATAGTGCAAGCGCGAAGGTCCAGTGATGGTCGGTAACCATCTCAACAATGCCTGATTTAAACTGCGGCATCGCGTATTGGAAATAGGTATCCGACATCCAAGCGATACCGAAGATGGCAATTGCCGCCACCATACCTGATTTGAATACCACACCGTTTGGTACATCTCGTGGGTCGGTTTTGGTTGCCAGTAAAATGATACCGCCAAAGCAGAGCATCATCATCTGGATAACCACCGCCATACTGATCGGTTTACTGCCTTCAACAATAGTGCGTGTTTCTGGCACCATCGCTAGCACGACTATGGTTAATATCGCACCAATGAAAATCAACACAGAATTACGCGCTGCCGCGGGTAACGTTTCATTCAGCGTTGTTGCGGTTGTGTTTAGGATTTTCTCTTTCCACACTGGATCTTGCAGACGTTCTTGATACTCAGGATCATCATCTAGTTCTTTCCCGCGGCGCAAGCTGTACAAAGACATCAACAGCGTACCGAATAAGGTCGCAGGTACAGTGACCAGCAAAATAGAGAGCAAGGTGATCTCGTGTTGAATATTCGACAATTGAGCAAGGTAGTAGACAACGGCCGCTGAGATTGGGGAAGCGGTAATCGCGATTTGCGAAGCAACAGAAGACGCAGCCATTGGACGTTCAGGACGGATCCCATTTTTCAATGCCACATCACCAATGATTGGCATGATGGAATACACCGCATGGCCAGTACCCAGCATAAACGTCATTGCGTAAGTGACGAACGGTGCAATCAAAGTGACATTTTTCGGGTTCTTACGCAGTAAACGTTCTGCCACTTGCAGCATGTATTTCAATCCGCCAGCCGCTTCGAGTATTGAAGCACAGGTGACAACAGCAAGAATGATCAACATGACGGTGATCGGTGGTGATGTGGGTGGCATTTTGAAGACAAAAACTTCAATGACCAAGCCAATACCAGAAACCACACCAAGGCCAATACCACCGTAGCGTGAGCCTATATAGAGCATTAATAGCAGGAATAAAAATTCCAAATACAACATATCTGTTTCCTATCCAAAGGTGTTAATGAAAATATTGTCTAACGTAACGTTAAAAAAAGATGAAACCTTGTTCACACAACCATTTACCCTATAAATGAAACGACATTAATCAGAGATTGCTCACGCATTTTATTCAATAAGTAATGAATATGAATAAACAAATGTAACCATTTTGTTGTGCTACAGGTGGGCTGGCGTTAATGATGAAGCTTATTTTCTCGCCGCGTAGGCTGTTTGCCGATCGCTAACCTTAATTTAAGGTAGCACAAAGGGTACTGAGCTATTGGCCTTTGGGCGTTGGAATGAAATGCATATGAGAAAACTCATCGTCCATTTGGTAGTGCGTAAACCCAAATCGCTGATACAAAGCACCGACCGGGCTACCTTGCAAATAACAGAGCTTACATGGGTATTGAGTCAGATTGGCTTGGTTGACGACCAGTTGTAACACTTGGCTACCCACCCCTCTATTTTGAAAATCTGGCAGAATAAAAAAGCGTGAGAAGTAGAGCGTTTCATGCTTGCTCTGCAGTAAATAAGTGCCAATCGGTTGGCCATCAGCGCAGATGATCGTTGGTAGACCAGAATGCCATTCTTGGCGATGCAGCACTTGCTGCAACTCTTCATCCCAGCCAAATATCGCCGTAATAGCATCCATTTCTGCGACTTTTTTTAGATCAAAAGCAAATTGATAATCGCTGTCACTTGCGGGGCGAAAGGTTACCTTCATACGTTTATCTTTTTGTTTAATAATACGTTGCTTACCAAGATATCAATCGTCGGCGTATTCATGGGCAATCGAAATAAAGCGCTCTTCTATTGCCAAGAAGGCATCAATGACTTCTGGGTCAAAATGGCTTCCTCTTCCGTCCAAAATAATCCCTTTCGCATCGGCGTGAGGCATCGGCTCCTTATAGATGCGTCGGCAAATCAGAGCGTCATAAACATCAGCGACAGCCATTAACCGTGCGCTGAGTGGTATAGCATCACCTTGTAAACCGTTAGGATAGCCAGAGCCATCCCATTTTTCATGGTGCCCATGGGCGATCTCTTTCGCCATATCGATAAGGTCATTTTTCGCGCCTGACATCTTTTCCGCTTTTTCTAGCGCACGTAGCCCTAAGCTGGCATGGCCTTTCATGATCTCAAATTCATCACTGTCCAGTTTTCCTGGTTTTAATAGTATGTTGTCGGCGATGCCCACTTTACCAATATCGTGTAAAGGGGCGGCTTTAAAGTAGGTATTAATAACATTCGGCGTTAGCTTTTGTTGATATTTTGGCAGCTTAGCCAGTTGCTCGGCTAACGCTTTGACGTAATGTTGTGTTCGCAGGATATGGTTACCAGTATCTGGGTCTCTGGTTTCAGCGAGGCTGGCGAGAGCATACACGACCGCGTCTTGCATTTTATCCAATTCATTTGAACGTTTGATCACCTCTTTTTCCAAGTAGCCATTTTGGTTTTTCAGTATGTCTTTTGAGATCTTGTTTTGCAGGTGAGTATCTACTCTAGCTCTTAGCAACGGTACGCTTACGGGTTTGTATACATAGTCAACCGCACCTAACTCAAACCCCAGTTTTTGATCTTCAGGGTTATCTTTTGCGGTCAGAAAAATCACAGGGATGTCTTGGGTATTAGGGTTTGCCATGATCTTTTGTATGACTTCAAAACCTGACATTTCCGGCATCACAATATCGAGCAACACTAGGTCAATAGAAAACTTGTCTAAGATACTGAGTGCCATCGGGCCTGATTTAGCGGCCTTGACATGATATCGGTTAGCCAACCCCTGTGACATAAATGCAAGGTTATCTGGCGAATCATCGACGATTAACACCGTACAATTGTCCAAGTTTTCGATGGGCATGAGTCTTTCCTAATAAAAAATAGCAATTGAGCGGCGAAGGTTGGGTTTAAGTCTAAACTTATCAATAACTATAGCTAATCTCAGCGTTAGTAGAGTGAGAAAATTATTAAGAAGGCGCTTCACATGCGATCCATCCGAACTTTATTCACCGTCTTATTTATTGCTATGGGATTATGTTCCATTGCGATGTTTAGTATCACAGACAAAGTAGCCGCTCTGAGAACTGAGAGCCGACAACTGAACGACGAACTTTACCGTTTCTATCGTCTGTCGCAAGAGTTGAAGCAGAGCTCAGATCACTTAACCAAATTTGCTCGAGCCTACGCTTCGACGGGCGATGAAAAGTGGCTCAACCTTTTTAATTATGTGCTGAGCGTCAGAAATGGTTCTGTGCCTTTACCGAAAGGGAATGAGTACGAATTTTGGGATGTCGTTGCACAAAACAAACTGCTTGCCCGCTCACTGGGTGGCGCACCAGACAACCCTTCGTTACTCGATAGAATGCGTCTTTCGGGCATTGAATCGGTGGAGTTTTTAGAGCTCAAAAATGCGCTTACGTTGTCTGATTCACTGGTGTCACTCGAAAGAGAAGCCTTCATGGCCATCAAAGGATGGAAAAAGAATAGCCAAGGCGAATTTGTCGACACAGGTGAGCCGGATCTGGAATTGGCTCGGGCTATTCTCTATGGTGACCAATACTTCGCGGAAAAGGCGAAAATTATGCAGGCGATTGGTTCTGCGCATCAATCGATCATGCAACGCATGGAGCAAAATATTCAACGTGCCGATAGCGAAGCGCTGCGTTATGAATGGATAAACTTGGCGTTAGTATTAACTTTACTCAGCGTGATCATCGCCTCCTTTGTTCTGCTGTGGCGTCTTTACATCAATCCGTTAAGTCAGCTACTCAAAACGGTTGTGACTCAAGTCAAACGGGAAGATTACGCTTTTACGATCACTCAAACCGCCTATGCAGAGCTGCAACATTTTATCGACAGTTTGAATGTGGTGTTTCATCATATCGCTGAGCAGCTTAGCCAAAATACCTTGCTTAAAGATTTCAATATCATCCTGCGCAAAAACGATTCTACGGACCGTTTGTGTAATGAAGTTACGCAATTCTTACTGCATCAATTTCCTTTGGAAATGGTTGGCATGTACATCTATCAAGAGGGCGTATTAAAACGAGTGGCTGGGGTGGGTTATGGTGAGCATTCGGCCAGAGAATACACCGATCCATCATCGACGCAGCTCAGTGTGTTGCTCAGCGGTCAGCCCTATGCGATGAAAGCACTCGATGGCAACTGTCACATTGAATTTAACGGTGGCAAGTTAGTCATTAACGAAGTGTATTATTTGCCGCTGCACGTCAATCAGCATCCTGTCGCTTTACTAGAGCTGGGTACTATCGGGTCGTTGTCGAGTTTGCAATTTCAGTGGTTATCGCAAATGTTGGATGACTTATCGGTCAGTATTCAATTGAGCCAAAACATTGAAATTCAGCGACGAGCCGAGCAGAAAGTACTCGAACAATCTCAACTGAATCAAGAGATCCTCGATGCGACGCCGAACCCCATGTATTGCTTGTCGGCCTCGGGTACGTATCTGACCATTAACGCTAAGTTTATGGATTTAGTTGGCCTGTCTGCCGAGCAAATTATCGGTAAATCGCCGCAAGATATCTTTCAAAATGAAACGGCGACCATTTTTGCCCAAGTACATAAAAGGCTTGGAGAGGAGCAGTCTTCGCAAGATTACGAATTGTCTCTCTATGACGCTTCACACCACAAAAGAGAGATGTTGGTATACGAAGCTTCTTTCCAAAATAATCGCGGTGAAGTCTCTGGAATTGTCGGAATTTTGCTTGATTTAACCGATCGCAAGCAGATGGAAGAGCAGTTAAGAGAAGCTAAAGAGACCGCGGATGCCATGAGCCAAGCCAAAGGCGATTTCCTTGCGAACATGAGCCACGAGATCCGTACACCAATGAATGCCATTTTGGGCATGGCCCATCTAGCACTCAATACCGAGCTCAATCCTACGCAACAAAAATACATTTCACGGATTAATGAATCGGCGAAAAACTTGCTTGGCATCATTAACGACATTTTGGATTTTTCCAAAATAGAGGCGGGCAAGCTGAATGTTGAGCACATTGATTTTAGCCTTGATGAGGTATTGGATAACCTCACCACCTTGATTTCGCTAAAAGCCCAAGAGAAAAACATCGAGTTTTTATTAGATATCGACCCACATATTCCTGTGGGCTTGGTGGGTGACCCGCTGCGTTTGGGGCAAGTTCTCGTTAACTTATGTGGCAATGCGGTGAAATTTACCGAACAAGGGGAGATCATCGTTTCGGCACGAGTCGTGGGGCAAAACGACGCCAACGTGACCTTGAAGTTTACCGTTTCTGATACAGGTATTGGCATTGCTGAATCTAACGTAGCCACTCTATTCTCTGCATTTTCTCAAGCTGATAATAGCATTACTCGCCAATATGGAGGCACGGGCTTGGGGCTTAGCATCAGTAAACAGCTAGTCGGATTGATGGGTGGCGACATTCAAGTTCGCAGTGAAGAAGGGTCAGGATCCACCTTTGAATTCACGGTTGAGTGTGGCCTGCAAGAAGCCAAAATGCGCGATATCGCTAAGCCACTCAGCGCTCTAGCAGGCAAACGTGCGTTGGTAGTCGATGATAATGACTCGGCGCGTAATATTTTAATGACATTGCTCAATGCGATGCATTTTGAAGCGAAGTCAGTCAGTAACGGTTTTGAGGCGCTAGATGAAATTCGCAATACGCATTTTGATATGCTGTTTATTGATTGGAATATGCCGGGTATGAATGGCATAGAGTTGCTGCAGAGAATGAAACCATTGGGTGTTTTTGATAACACTAAACGATTCCTCGTTACGGCTTACGGCCGAGAAATTTCCTTGGTGGGAGAAAACAGTAAATTAGTCGATGCCTTGATTGTGAAACCTGTGAACCCATCAAATCTCCTTGATGCCATTATGGACAGCTACGGCATCGAGCAATTAAGGCAGAGCCATGAGTATCTTGATCATGATACAAGGCCAACATTTATTGGGCAAAAAGTGCTTTTGGTAGAAGATAACGAAGTGAACCAAGAGGTGGCTTTCGGCCTGTTAGAAAGTACTCAATTGAGCATTGTTCTTGCTAATAATGGACAAGAAGCTTTGACGAAATTGCAGCAAGAAGCTTTTGATTTAGTGCTGATGGATATGCAGATGCCCATTATGGATGGTATCAGTGCGACGAAAGAGATCCGCCAACATGAGGAGTGGAAAACGCTACCGATTGTTGCAATGACCGCCAATGCGATGTCTTCAGATGTCGAGCACTGTTTAAATGCAGGTATGAATGATCATGTGGCGAAGCCAATTGATGTACAGCGCTTGTACCACGTACTACGCAAATATTTAAAGGCGGATGAAACCACGCCAGTACCCTCTACGGTATTACCGAATCAAGTGAAACCGAGCACTGGCTACCCAGAATTGACGGGTATTGATGTGGAGCAAGCGATTTTCCGAATTGGTGGCAATGCGCAGCGATACTTTGAAATATTGGATCACTTCCTTGCCAGCCAGCAGCAAGAAATAGCCGCATTCCCTAAATTGATTGATAAGGGGCTGTGGGAAGAGGCAGAGCGAGTGATGCACACCCTAAAAGGTTCAGCGGCTAATCTAGGGATTGAGCCTATTGCGCAGCTAGCCAACGAGATGGAAGGGGTTGTGCAGCGACATACGAAACCCGCCATTCAAGATCTCAACACGGTATCAAAGTTGATGTCTACTTTGTTGGATGAGCTAAGAGATTGGGAGCAGACACAATTACATCCGCAGCAAGAGCACCGTGATATTGCGTTGCTCTACCAACAATTAGTGCAATGTGTTGAAAACTACGATGCTGATGCGATTCATATGATCCACCAAATTAAACAATGCAATTTATGGTCTGACGAGCAAAAGAAAAGTTTGATGCATGCGATTGAAGATTTTGATTTTGAAGCGGCTAAAGAGGTATTGGCTCAGTTGCCAGTACCGACTGAAAAAATAAGTTGAAGTATGATGGTGCTTAAAATTGATGCAATAATTGTGGCGTAAAATTCGACATTTTGGCCATTCTCATCCTATGCTAAAAGCAATAATAATAATGAATAAACAGAAATAATTTCGTTGATAAATGAAGAAGGATACTTTTATGAATATCAACAACACCATGAAGCTCGTGTTTGCTGTCATCGGTATTGGTATTGTCATTAGTGTTGTGACGGTATTGCAGCTCAATGGGCTGATGCAACAAGTTGATAATATGGCTCAAGTTCGTTATCAATCTTACCAAGCGGCCGATGAGCTTCGTCAAAGCTCTGATGACTTAACTCGGTTAGGCCGGACTTATGTGGTCAGTGGCGATGAAAAATACGAAAAAATGTACATGGATATTCTTGATATTCGTAATGGTAAGAAACCTCGCCCGCAGAACTACCACACGATATATTGGGACCTTGTGCTGCAATATGGACAAAAGCCTAAAGCAGACGGTAAGAATATCTCTCTCAACCAAATGATGACGGATCTTGGTTTTACTCAGCAAGAGTTTAGTTTGCTCAAAGAAGCTCAAGCTAATTCAGATGGCTTAGTGAACATGGAAGTCAAAGCGATGAATGCGGTTAAGGGGCTTTATCCTGATAGCAATGGCAACTACACCGTTAGAAAAGAGCCAGACCGTAATATGGCGATTTCTCTCTTACACAGTAATGAATACCATCAAGAGAAAGCCAAAATCATGGCTCCGATCGATAAGTTCTTTATTGAATTAGAAAATCGAACCAATAAACAATTCATGGATGCGGCGCAGAAAGTAAAAAGTACGGTATTGGTTGGAAATATCTCCTTAATTAGTGTTTTTATTATTGCCATTATTGGGTATGCCATTGTTAACCGAAAAGTAGTGAAGCCGATTGATACCATGGCTAAATTGCTACAACAAGTAGACAAAAATTCTGATTTGACTTTGCGAGTTGACGATAACAGTCACAACGAACTGGGTATAATCGGCGGCACCATTAATAAGGTGCTTGGTAGTTATGCCACCACCATTAGCAAAATAAACCAGGTAAACCACACCATTTCGGCCATCTCTGAAACGATAAGCGATGTCACCAAACAAAACGTCAAAGTGGCGAATCAGCAAAATCAAGAACTTGAAATGGCGGCGACGGCGATGGAAGAGATGACATCGGCGCTCTCTAGCGTGGCGGAAAGCACCACCATGGCAGAAGAGTATGCGGGCAGCGCGGAAAAAGAAGCCAGTACCAGTAAACAGGTCTTTGATAAAACGACCCATGAATTCGGTGAATTAGAGGGTGAATTTACCAAAACATCCGAGATCATCCAGCAACTTGCGAATGAGTCTAATAACGTTGGTAATGTGCTTGATGTGATTAAAGCGATTGCTGAACAAACCAACCTACTGGCGTTGAACGCGGCGATAGAGGCTGCTCGTGCGGGTGAGCAAGGTCGCGGTTTTGCGGTGGTAGCGGATGAAGTACGCTCACTTGCCCAACGAACTCAACAATCGACGGGTGAGATCGAAAGCATGATTTCGATGCTGCAAGAGAAAGCAGAACAATCGACCAAAACGATCCGGGTGAGTGCTGATAAAATGCAGTCAACGCGCTCTAATATGTCGGTGGCGAACGAAGCGCTTGGTACCATCCAAGGATCGGCGATTGAGATCCATAAATTGAATACGTCGATATCGGCTGCGACAGAAGAACAATTGGCTGTGAGCGACGAAATTTCCAGCAATCTTAGTAATATTAAAGCCCTTTCGGGTGATATGAACGTTGCCATCAATCAACTCGGGCCTGTCGTTGTTGATTTGCAACGTAATGTCGATGAGTTAAACAGCGCGATTAAGCACATCCGCACTTAAATTTAATATCCTCTCCTTGCTATTTTTTAGGCTCTCTATACTGAGAGCCTTTTATTTCGGCAAAATTTTTATTTGCAGAATGATGCCCACTTAAGTGGTCACGGCAATACCGCAAGGTAAGCGATAAGTTAAAGCTCTTGCTTCGACTGACTTTTTCTTGCCAAACGTTGCCAAGGTAAAGAGAGCAAAATGAAGATAGTCAGAGCATACAGCATTGACCAGCCTAAGCAGATAAATACCGCAGTGCAGAGGATCAACGAAATTGCCGCCAACAGTTTGTTGATGCCACTGAGCAATTTATAAGCGGCGAACATCGCTAACAAATAAACTAAGACAAAGATTCCATTCGCAAGTTTTAGGAAAAATTCCAGATTAAGACCAGACCATTCACCAAGCAGGCAAGAAGCCATTAATACAACTCCAACAGCAATGGTTGCATTGGCTGGGACGCCGCGGATTGAAATTCTGGCGATTGCGCTTTCTGGTCGATATTGCCTTGCTTGTGCCCACACCATGCGAGATAAGCTTTGTGTGTATAAATTGATGCTCGCAAAGCATGCAAAAAAGCCGATAAGGCTTATCACCGTTGCCAAACTGCTACCAAAAATTTGTTCGCTCAGCCAAGGAATGGAGGTGCTATCAAATTCTGCGCTGCCATACGCACCAAATTTAAGGATGACCACCGAGCATGCCCAATAGGTGATTCCAGCCACAAAGCAGCCGACAATGATCGCGATTGGAAAATCGCGCTGTGGGTTTTTAAACTCTTCTCCCATATGAGCGAACGCTTCAATCCCGACGAAACACCAGAACATCACTCCGAGTGCGGCGCCAATCGGCCAAATACTGTCCGTGCTGAGTGCGGGCATGGTTAAATCTGCAGCACCAACATCGCCTATCCAGAAAAAAGCACCAACTAATACGAAAATGCTCAGCGCAATAACGGTTTGTAACTGCCCGGAAGATTTGGTGCCCGCCAAATTGACCGCAATCAGCAACAGTACGGTTAATACTTGCGCCATCATCGCCGAGTTCAGTGGCGCAGGGAGGAGTTGTTGAGCAAAGCCTGCCGCCAATGCGACAGCGGCCGGAACGCCGACAGGGATCACGCTGACAAAAAGCCAAGCAACCGAGCGTTCCAACTTAGCGTTAAAAGCTTGGCGGACAAAGTAGGCGGTTCCGCCGGCGTTAGGGTAACGCTTACCCAGAGCGGCAAACGTCAGTGCAATCGGGCAAATCGCCACAAACAGCAGTAGCCATGCCCACAGTGAGAGCTCACCTGCAATACCAGCGGCAATCGCTGGGATCATAAATAACCCTGTTCCCATTAAAGTGGTGGAAAGTTGTCCAATACCAGACAGCAAGGTGATCTCTTGTTTTAACTTATTCACGGCTTCCGTTCCCAAATATCGTTCTGGCGGTTAGCATACGCTGAAGCGAAATAATATTCATCTATCTCAGTTTGCCTATGCCCATTGGGTGCAGCGGCTAACCTGCAATATCAGGCCGTTTGGGCAGCGCCACATTCAGGTAGCGTTATGCGAGTCATTTCGTTATCGTCATTACCTTAAATCACCGAAACAACAGCGAGAAATCCATGACATTCACCGTTTGGTTATCACTATTTACCATTTGTATTTTAGGCGCGATGTCGCCAGGGCCAAGCCTAGCTATGGTGGCCAAACACAGCCTCGCTGGTGGGCGTAAAAATGGGTTTGCAACGGCGTGGGCGCACGCATTTGGTATTGGTGTCTATGCCTTCATTACCTTAATTGGCTTAGCGGTTGTACTGCATCAATCCCCCTTACTGTTTAAGACAGTAGGCTATGCAGGCGCGTTGTATTTGGCCTATTTGGGTATCAATGCATTACGTTCAAAAGGGGGCGTGGCGGCTAAATTAGAATCGGGTGAGACGGTCAGTGTGTGGCAGTCGGCTAAAGAGGGATTATTGATTTCTCTGCTTAGTCCTAAAATCGCGCTATTTTTCATCGCGTTATTCAGTCAATTTGTCGCCATCGGCAACGAACTGAGTAGCAAAGCTATTATTGTGTTAACACCATTTTTAGTGGATGGGCTTTGGTATACGTTCATCACCTTAATTCTTTCTAGCCCAATATTACTCGATAAACTGCGCGCGCGTGCCGTATTGATTGACCGTTTGTCGGGCGTAGTACTGATTGCGCTTGCCATCCGTGTCGTCATGACTCTTTAGCTAATACCAAAAAAGCGGGAGGAAATGCCTCCCACTTCTAATGAGTTTCGCCGTGCCAATGAAAGAGGGCGAATAGGGTTTTCATCGATAGTGTGCTTGAGTTTTTTCTTCATATTCACCTTCAATAACGTAGCCGCTTTTTGACGTAAAGGTGTGGCGCTTGAGCTGCTTTTCTATACGTTTGCCAGTGATGATCGCTGCAATAGCGAGAGGAATGGCGAGCAGCAAACTCAGCATCAACGCGAAAAACCCTACAACCAGCGCAAATGTAGTCACAATAAATCTATTCATAACCTGTACCTCTTTCTGAATTGAAGCTAGGTTAACGCAGCCAAGATGAATCCAACATGAATGTTGTGTCTCTAATTTTTGGAGTTGTATGGACGACGTTGATTCCCCCAATAATATTGGGACTCTGACAGGTAGTTCAAATTTTGAGTCATTTTGACACCTTGGTGTCTTTGTTTGTTATTTTTTGGCAGTCAAATTGACATTGTTGTTGTATGGTTTTTTATTTATTCTTTTTAAAAACAAGTGGTTATATGTTGGCATGTATTATGCCCTAAAGGCTTCGGATAATAAGCGTGATCGACACGCCTCAAATAACTGGAGCTAAAATAATGTTCTGTATTCAATGTGAACAAACCATTCAAACCCCTGTGGCAAAAGGTTGTGCCTACTCTCAAGGCATGTGCGGTAAAACGGCTGAAGTTTCAGACTTACAAGATGTATTAGTGTATTCATTACAGGGCGTCTCTTTTTGGGCCAATTTAGGTCGAGCGTGTGGTGTGATCGATCAAGAAATTGATCAATGGGCTCCCAGAGCCTTCTTTGCCACGTTAACCAATGTCAATTTCGATCCTGAACGTATCCTTGAACTCGTTCAAGACTCCACGCAGTACCGTCAACGTTTGGAAGAAAACGTGAGAGCGGCTGCGGTACTTATCGGATTTGAATTGCCAGAGTTGTCGGCCGCTGCGAGATTTGAGTTACCACAAACCAAAGAAGCGTTGTTAGCATTCGCACCGATAGCAGCCGTTAACCGTGGGCGTGAAAGCCTACATGAAGATGTGATTGGCTTGCGTTTGCTTTGTTTATATGGGTTAAAGGGTGCGGCGGCTTACTTAGAACATGCTCGCGTTTTAGGCCAAAGTGATCAAGCCGTGTACGCTGAATACCACCAAATTATGGCTTGGCTTGGCACTGATCCAACTGACCTGCAAGCGTTACTCGATACGGCAATGCAAATTGGTATGGTCAATTACCGCATTATGGAGATGTTAGATACGGGTGAAACCGAAACCTTTGGTCACCCTGAACCTACGAGCGTCAATGTGAAAACGGTGGCGGGTAAGTGCATCTTGGTTTCAGGCCATGACTTGCATGATCTGGAAAAAATTCTGCAACAGACTCAGGGTAAAGGCATTAATGTCTATACCAATGGTGAGATGTTGCCTGCTCACGCTTACCCGCAGCTAAAGAAATATCCGCATCTTGTGGGCAACTATGGTAGTGCTTGGCAAAATCAGCAAAAAGAGTTTGCTAACTTCCCCGGTGCAATAGTGATGACATCAAACTGCTTGCTCAACCCGAATGTAGGGCAGTATGCCGACCGCCTATTTACCCGCAGTATTGTCGGCTGGCCGGGTGTGGCACACGTTGAAGGTGACGATTTCAGTGAAGTGATCGAGTGCGCGTTAGCCCAGCCCGGTTTTAAACACGATGAAATAGAGCAACATATTACGGTTGGTTTTGGTCGTAATGCATTGATGGCGGCCGCGCCAGCCGTGATTGAACAAGTCAAACAGGGCCACATCAAACACTTCTTCCTTGTAGGAGGTTGTGATGGTGATAAATCTGAACGCAGTTACTACACTGATTTCACGACGCAAGCGCCGGAAGATAGCCTCATTTTAACGTTGGCGTGTGGCAAATTCCGCTTCAATAAAAATCAGTTTGGTGACATCAATGGCATACCGCGTCTATTAGATGTTGGCCAATGTAACGATGCGTATTCAGCGATTCAACTGGCACTCGCACTGGCCAGTGAGTTTGATTGTGGTGTGAATGATCTCCCACTGACATTGGTTCTTTCTTGGTTTGAACAAAAGGCGATTGTTATTCTACTGACGCTACTCGCGTTAGGTGTGAAAGGAATTTATACCGGCCCAACCGCACCAGCATTCCTCACCGAAAACTTGATGAAGATTTTGCAACAAGAGTTCGATCTACGAGGAATTACTACTGCTGAGAATGATTTAAAAACAATTTTGGCTGCGTAATCGTCAGCATTAGGCTCTGCGTGTTCAGAGCCTAATGCCGCTTAAGATGTTTGAATAAAGCATGATTTGAAAAAAGTATTGTATGAGGGATGGGTATGTCAGCTTGGGCTTACCAAGATGTGCTTGAATTAAGTTGCCGCCAAAAATGGGCAGAAACCGAGGAAAGCGTCAGTTTTGAACTGGCCTCGAAAGAAGAGAGCGCCTTTCATTTTAAACCGGGTCAATTTGCAACTTTAGGCTTTGAATTACCAGAAGGCGTGGCGTTTCGTGCTTACTCCATCAGTTCAATGCCACAGCAAAACTTTCTGCGCTTTACGGTTAAACGAGTAGTAGGCGGAAAGGTTTCAAACCATATTGTCGATGCATTGAGTGTTGGCGATACAGTCTCGGTGCTACAACCGCAGGGTGCATTTAACAGTGTAGATTGCGCGCCGAAACGAAAAGTGACACTGATCAGTGCGGGTTGTGGTGTTACCCCTGTGATGGCTATGGCGCAACAATGGCTGCGACAAGGCGACATTGAGATCGATTTTATTCATGTCGCCAAAAGTGTTTCCGACACCATTTATTACGCAGAGCTGCAACAACTGGCACAATGTTATCCGCAGTTTCATTTAAAACTTCTGCTGAAAGAGACGAAGGGCAGCTCGCATCAACAAGGGCGGCTGAGTCAGGCTTGGTTGGTCCGATTGTGCCCTGATATTGCCGAGCGCAGTGTGTATCTGTGCGGTCCCGTTGGTTTTATGCAAGATGTTAAAAGCTACCTACAACAGCTTAATTTTGATATGGCACACTTCTTTGAAGAGAGTTTTACTCCATCAGTGTATGAAAGCGAAGTGAGCCACCACAAACAAGAGAGCTCAGATCAAGACGAGATTGAGCCTCAGGAGGTGACAGTCAGCACGCCAGCGTTTGCATCATCCGTGACCGTGAAAAAGGGCAGTTTACTGCTCGATGCGTTAGAGAAAGGTAACGTACCAATGATTGCGGCTTGCCGAAGTGGGATATGCGGATCGTGCAAATGCAAAGTGAAGGTGGGTATGGTCGAGCGTTTGAGCACCGAAACATTGAGTGCACAAGAGATTGAACAAGGCTATGCCTTAGCGTGTTCGAGCAGATTAGTTTCGGACGTTGAAGTCTCATTGAACTGATCGCTTCATAAAAAAGCCGCCTTATATCAAAAGGCGGCAAGCAGGGGGAGGTGAGATAAACACTCACTATTATTATGTTGTGGAGATAAAAATAATATTAAGCCGTTTACTGGGCGGTAGTTGGGAAAGTTCGGTAACGAACGCCCATCATCTGCTCCATACAATGTACAACTTGGCCGCTGTAGCCAAATTCATTGTCATACCAAATGTAGAGCACGCAACGGTTATCTTGAGCGATCGTCGCTGCGCCATCAACTACGCCAGCATGGCGAGAGCCAACCAAATCACTGGAGACAATTTCTGTTGAGTCGGTGTAATCAATTTGCGCTGAAAGCGGCGAGCTAAGCGCCATTTCACGTAGATATGCGTTGAGATCTTGCTTATTCACTGCATTGGCTAAGTTGAGGTTAGCCACGGCCATCGACACATTTGGCGTGGGGACACGAATTGCATTACCGGTTAACTTACCCGCGAGTTCAGGTAACGCTTTTGCAACCGCTTTGGCGGCACCCGTTGAGGTTAACACCATGTTGAGCGATGCGCTGCGGCCACGTCGTTCACCTGAATGGAAATTGTCGATAAGGTTTTGGTCATTGGTAAAAGAGTGCACCGTTTCGATATGGCCAGAAAGTACGCCATATTGATCATGAATCGCTTTCAATACAGGTGTGATAGCGTTGGTGGTGCAACTGGCGGCTGAGATAATGGTGTCTTCGGGCTGAATATCGGCGTGGTTTACGCCGAACACGATATTTTTAATCTCACCTTTGCCGGGTGCTGTCAGCAGCACCTTGCTTGCCCCTTGACAGTTCAAGTGTTGACTAAGCCCTTCGCTATCACGCCAGACACCGGTATTGTCGACCACTAACGCGTTATGAATACCATAGTGTGAATAATCAACCTCTTGTGGCTTATTGGCGTAGATGATTTGGATATAATTGCCGTTGGCAATAATGGCCTTGCGAGCCTCATCGATGATGATGCTGCCGTTAAACTGGCCATGAACTGAGTCACGGCGTAGCAAGCTTGCCCGTTTTTCTAAATCTCCTGCTTTACCCCCACGAACGACAATCGCTCGCAAGCGCAGTGGATAGCCCGGGCCACTTTTTTCTATCAAAAGACGAGTCAGCAAGCGACCAATACGACCAAAACCGTACAGCACCACATCCTTAGGTTCACTGAGTGTTTCACCATTCAACGCACCATTAAGCGCCGTTAGCAGGTAATCCTCAAGGCCATGTTCATCATCATGTTGTTGCCAAAATTGATGAGCAAGTTGGCCAATGTCGACACGACATGGCGACAGAGCAAGCGTGGTCAACTTTTGTAAAATCGACATCGTTTGCTGGGTTGAAAGCGCCTCGCCCGTGTAGCGACGGACAACGCGATGTGCTTTGATGATATCAATGGTGGTAGCGTTGATGAGTGTTTTTCCAAATAAAACCACTTCAACACCTTGTTGGCGATAAAGCTGACCGATGAGGGGAGACATAGATTCAGCAATCGTTTGGCTGGCTTGCCAGTCTGAGAGATGTTTCTCTGGGCTCATATTGACTTGGGACCTTTCACGTTATGTTAAGCAGTAATGTTCACAGTGTAGGGCTGGTGAACGCGTATCTTGCACGGTCATCTGTGCTGAGATACAAGTCGATGTTTATTGTTGTTTTTATGTGGCCGGATTGTAAATGTGGAATGGTTATTCTGCTAGCAAAAATAATGACGACATTTTTTACTGAAAACTAGGTAAAAATCAGCGTATTGAGTGGTTTTTGGCGGTGGTTAGAGATATTGACAAATTCTAAAGTCGCGACTTATTTTGTGATGATAATGGTCTGCTTCAAATATTTGATGTGGAATGGTTTTTCTTTTTCATAAAAATGAGATTAGATTCAAATTGTTATCTTAAAATGTGGTGAGTTTTCGGTTAATTCACCATCACGCTTATTGGATGAATCGTGACACGCAATGCTTTCGTTACTGCGCTGGTTTTATCTTAATAAGAGCGCAGACGCATAAAATAACGTCTACTATTTAACCATTGGCTAGGATGTATTACTTCCAAGGATGATAACAATGGTAATACTTACCCACTTCTCAATTAAGGCACGCTTGTTCTTACTCTGCCTCATACCAACACTGGTTATTCTGGCTGTGGCATGGCGTCTATTCCTCCCATTTGAAAGCCGTTTAGACACATACCATGTGTTGAACCAAAAGATTGGAGCAATCAATCAGGTCACCACCAGTTCAGCCCTTTTTTATACCTTGCTCAGTGCGCAGCTGCGCAGCGAAAATAGCGAGGACTCTCGGCCGCAGCTCAAGCAGGATCTAGCTGAATCGCTGGATAAAATTGTGCTGGATACAGGTTCTACAAATAGTCATTTTGGGAGTAAAAGTAACCGTACATTGATAGAAAACCGTGTGCTTGACCTTCACCATTTGTTGGATGAGTTGCCGTCGGCCTCACAAAGCGAGACCCTAGAATTAGGCCGCCAAGTATTTAATCTTTTGTATGAAGTGATGGCCGATCTGCAAAAAACCAACAGTTTTCTTGCGCCTGTTGATATCCATACCTTGGATCTGGTGTATAGCGACCTGCATTGGTTTGCATTTTGGGTGCAAAAAGAGGCGTGGTTAATCAAAGAATTAACCATGGATCAAGAGGTGTTTCAATCTCGACAAACAGAATACTTTCAAGCTGTTGAGCGCCAGCAACAATACTTCGAACGTATCATTGATAACGGTGCTCAACTTGAACAACTGATGCTGTCGTTTACGCAACCTGAATTTATCCAAGCCGCTTTGATTCGCGAAAAAATCGTTAGTAATGAAGCCGATCCTCAAGCACTAGCTTCTTATGTCAAAAATGTGGAAGAGCGTTACTTGGCGATAGATAAACTGGTGCAAAGTGTCAACCAACACTTATCGGCTCAACTGAATGTGCGTCTCCAGCAAGAAAAAATGGGTATGTTAAGTATATCGGCATCGCTGTTAGCCGTGTTGGCGCTGCTATTTGTGCTAGGAGCAAGTACCTCATCTCGCATCTCGTCAAAGCTCAAGCGGATCATCAATACCATGAGTCGATTGCGTGAAAAGCAGAACGGCATTGAACAGATCCCGATTGATGGCAAAGATGAGTTTTCCCGTTTTACAATCAATCTCAACCATATTATTGAGAAACAGCAACAGTACGAGAGTGCTTTGGTGGAAACAAAGGAAGCGGCAATTGCCGCTAATCGAGCCAAAAGCGCGTTCTTAGCCAATATGTCGCATGAGATCCGAACGCCTCTTAATGGCATTATCGGTATGACTGAAATATTGTCACGCAGCGAGTTTACGGGGAACGAGCGTGAAATCCTGGCCGATATTGATACCTCTTCGCAAGCGTTGCTGATCTTGATTAACGATATTCTCGATTTATCTAAAATTGAATCAGGCAACTTGGAGCTTGCTCCGCATCGCTTTGAACTCGCTGAATTGGTATACGACACGGTGAACTTGGTGAACGCGAAAGCGTTGAGCCAGCATATCGAGCTTAATATTTATCTCGACCCTGCATTACCTCGTTTTATCATCGCGGATGAATATCGTCTGAAGCAGGTCTTGATGAATTTGTTGTCCAATGCGGTGAAATTTACCAAAGATGGTTATGTCAACACGGGTTTAACCTTAGAAACGGGCGATATAACCTCGATACGTTTTGCTGTATCCGATACGGGAAGTGGCATCGATAAAGAGATGTTGAACACGATTTTTGATCCATTTATTCAAGAAGATAGCAGTATTACCCGTCGTTTTGGTGGGACTGGGTTAGGGTTGGCTATCTGCCGTCAATTAGTTGATCTGATGCAGGGTGACATTCATGTACAGTCCACTAAAGGCTTAGGTAGCTGCTTTGAATTTGTCGTTCCGATTGAGGTTGCCGAAGATCAGCCGCAAGTTGAGCCTCTTGCCACGCAGGCGTTGTTAATTACCAATATGTCTAACTACTCATCCGCTATTCGGCGTGAATGCGTTCAATGGGGGATTCAACTCAATGAAGCACGTGATGTTGAACAAGCAGTCAAGAGTGGGCTTAGCGCCGTATGTATTTTATATTGCCAAAGCTTAAGCCACAGCGTGCAATCGGATCTCATTGCGCTACGTGAGCATTTTTCAAGTGCAAAAATAGTGGTTCTGCAGCATCACTTGTTCGTCAACAAAGACGCAATTCATCTTGCGCAGGCAAGTATCACGTTGCCTTTTTTAGGGGCGCGTTTTGAACGTGCCCTCAAAGCATTAGTGGCCGATACAGAAACGCTTTTAACGCCAGTCGAGGAGAGTCAGTTAGACTACTTAGAGTGCAATCATAAGCGTATTTTGATCGTTGAAGACAATTTGATGAACCAAAAAATCGCCAGCTTC
This sequence comes from Vibrio sp. B1-2, assembly GCF_963888445.1. Lineage (NCBI taxonomy): Bacteria > Pseudomonadati > Pseudomonadota > Gammaproteobacteria > Vibrionales > Vibrionaceae > Vibrio > Vibrio sp. B1-2. The sequence goes on along the minus strand of NZ_CAWPJH010000042.1, from coordinate 197,173 downwards.
TTCCTTGAAAAAGCAGGGATTGGTTATGTGGTGGCCAACAACGGGCAAGAAGCGGTAGATGCCATCACCCAAGGGGGACATTTTGCTGCGGTGTTAATGGACTGCATGATGCCAGTGATGGATGGCTTAACCGCGACTAAGAAAATCCGCGAATGGGAAAAAGAGCAAGGCGTTGAAAAATTACCCATTATCGCCTTAACCGCCAGCGTTTTGGAGGAGGATATTAAAAGCTGCTTTGACGCGGGCATGGATGCGTATTTGCCCAAACCTTATAAATCCAAGCAACTTTTTGATATTTTTAGCGATCTGCAAGTGGCGAACTCTTGAGAAGATAGCCTAATCGCTATTTTTATCGATTTTCGAAATTTAAATTAATTGACCTTACCCCTAGGGCAAGCTTTAGTCTGTGGGAGTTTTCAGTCAGATAGTGATATTGGATATGCAACTTTCGCTGCATACAATTTGGGTTTCCATGTTGGTGATGATGACGCTGCTTGCTTCAAGCTTAGTGTCTAGCGCACCTTTAATGGCGATCACAATGTCACCGATTTCGGCTGTATCCCATTCAGTGACTGACGATGCAAACCCGCCGCAACACTGCTCAAATATGAGCGCCGCTCACCATGATTCCGATGCAAGTGACATGACTTCATCAGCGATGAGTAACGATTGTATCGATCACAGCGACCAAGGTGTTGATTCCTGTTGCAGCGTCATGTGCATGACCACGTTAGCTTTCTTTATCACTGAACACCAACCCTTCACACCTCACGCGGTTTTATTGTTGATCAATGCAGAAGCAACGCGTGGCATTGTGATGGTCGCCCGCTCACTTTACCGTCCCCCTATCGTTTAATTTCTCTTTCATTACGCCTATGGCGTGTTTGTGCGGCCTTTAACTAGGTTCGTGACTCTCTGTTGCATCTCAACCTTTTGCGATGCATGAAAGATGGAATTTTATTGTGAACCTTAAACTCTCTGTGATCGCTTGGTCGATCAGTATAGTGGGCGTTTTGTCATTCCCCTTGATGGTGAATGCAGCCTCACAAGCCGCGATGGCTCAGCCAGATTCGCATGCAAAACAATTAGCTCAGCTGATTGACGCTGCATTAGCGAATGATGCCGTCCGCAAGCAATATTTTGCTCAATCTCAAGCAATACAAGAAACTGGAATGGCCAGTTCAACCCTGATGGATCCTAAGATCAAAGTTGGCTTTGGTGGTTTGCCCATTGATAGTTTTAAGTTTGATGAAGATCCTATGACTAACATTTCTGTGGGCTTAATGCAGCAGTTTGAACGGGGTTCAAGCTTGGCATTACAAGCGAAAAAAGCAAAGCAACAAGCCAGTGGCGTTGCGCTTCAGGTTGATTTACGTGAGTTGGAAGTGGCAAACAGCATGACTCAATTATGGTTAGAGTTAGGCTACCAACAACGCGCTGAACGTATTGTGCGGGCAAACCAAACCTTAATGCGTGAGCTGGCTGGTTTTATTGAAACGAACTATTCATTAGGTAAAAGCGAAGCGCAAGATCTGCTGCAAGCGCAGTTACAAGTTTCCAAGTTGGACGAAAAATTACAAGCCAATCAACAAATGCAGCAACGCATTGTGTCGCAATTATCCGAATGGTTAGGTAGCGCTTGGTTGGTTGAACAGCCTATGTTAGCCGCTGAAGAGTCAGTGGACTGGTCCCGTTTGGAAGTGCAATTGGCTGCCATTAATGGCAGCACCACTCACTATGCTTTATTGGTCACTCACCCGATGGTCGGCATGGCAGAAGCGGCAATTCACACCAACCAAACGCAAGTCGAAATAGCACAAACGGCCTATCAACCTCAGTTTGGTGTGGAAGTGATGTACGCCTATCGTCAAGCAAACAGCATGCAAGGCGGACCCGCAGCCGATATGGTTAGTGCTTATCTCACCATGGATATCCCGCTGTTTACGGGGAGCCGCCAAGATAGAAACCACGCTGCGGCGCAATATCAAGTGGGCGCGGCTAAATCACAGCGCGATGTTCTATTGGCGCAGATGAACGCCAAAGTGAATGCCTTATTGGTTGATAAAATGAACCTCGAACAGCGTTTATCGCGCTATCAAACCACCTTATTAACGCAAGCGAAAGCCCGCACTCAAGCGGTTGAGAGAGGCTATGAAAACAATACCTCCCAGTTTAATGATGTCGTCAGTGCCGCCAGCGATGAACTAGCGCTGCAATTAGAGCAAGTACGCCTAATGACCGATTTAAACCTAACCAAAAGTAACCTCGCTTATCTATTAAATGGGTTCGATTTTCAAGCTATTGCCCCTTCACTTACCTCTTTAGAAACACTTACGCCTGTAGAAAAGTAGGAGAACTCAATGAAACCATTAAACATAGCCGTACTTTCCTTAGCGATAGGTGGATTACTGGGGTTTAGTATCAATCAATACCTGTCTGGTCATGATATGGAGGCAATGAACTCAACCAATGCGATGTCTGAACCGCTGTACTGGGTTGCGCCGATGGACCCAAACTATAAACGCGATAAACCGGGTAAGTCACCGATGGGGATGGACCTCATCCCTGTGTACACCGAATCGCCGACGCAAGCACAAGAGAAGAGTGGCACGGTGACCATCAGTGCTGCGGTCGAAAATAACTTGGGTGTGAAAACGGAACCCGTGGTGTTTGCGCAGTTATCTCCACGCATTGAGACAGTGGGTTACATTGCGTTTGATGACAGTTTATTGTGGCAAACGAACGTTCGCGTTGCTGGTTGGGTTGAAAAACTGAACATTAATGCGGTTGGAGAGCAGGTTCGTAAAGGCGATGTCTTATTTACGCTCTACTCTCCGGAGTTGGTTAAAGCGCAGGAGGAGCTGTTAAATGCTCATCGAGCCAGCCGTGAAAGTTTACTGAAAGGAGCAACCGAGCGTTTGGTTTCACTGGGGGTTGATCGTACACAGATCAAACAGATTATCGCTCGAGGAAAAGCCACTCAATCGATAGAGGTCAAAGCCATTGCTGATGGGGTGATTGCGAGTTTGAATATTCGCGAAGGGGGATACTTATCGCCAGCGCAAGCGGTGATAAGCGCAGGCCCTTTAAACGAAGTGTGGGTTGACGCTGAGGTATTCGAGCGCCAAGCACATTGGATTACGTCGGGTAGTTTAGCGTCAATGACACTGGATGCTATTCCCGGCAAGGAGTGGCAAGGGAAGATAGATTACGTCTATCCCATTTTGGATCCGAAAACCCGAACGCTGCGTATGCGTTTGAAATTTCTCAATCCGAAGGGCGAGTTGAAGCCTAACATGTTCGCCAATATCGCTTTGCAGCCCGTATCGCAACAAGCGGTGCTCACCATTCCTAAATCAGCAGTTATTCATTCGGGCGGCATGACGCGCGTCGTACTTGCTGAAAGAAATGGCAAATACCGTTCAGCAAGGGTTGAAGTTGGCCGCGAAGCAGGCGAGCGCCTTGAAGTTTTACAAGGGTTAACGGAGCAAGACACGGTCGTCACGTCGGCACATTTTCTGTTGGATTCAGAGTCGAGCCAAAGCGCTGATTTATCACGCATTAATGGGGTGGAAGCTGCCAATGAAGCTTGGCTTACGGGAGACATCAGTACGCTTATGGCTGATTTTGGGATGCTCACACTTAACTATAAACCGGTAAGCAAATGGGGCTGGCAAGCGGGGCAGATGAACTTCACGGTTGAGGAGGAGTTTGATCTCAGCTTATTTGCTGAAGGGCAAAGGGTTCGATTTCTAGTGGCAAAGCAGGGTGACGAATATGTACTAAAAGCACTGGAAGCGAGTGAGCAGGCAAGTAGTGAGACGAACATTACCGCCGCAGAAACGTTAGGAGGTCAACAATGATTGGTGCGATTATTCGTTGGTCGATCAATAACCGTTTTTTGGTGTTGGTGGCGGCTCTGTTTCTCACTTTGGGCGGACTTTACAGTGTAAAGAACACACCTGTTGATGCTTTACCGGATCTCTCAGATGTGCAAGTGATCATCAAAACCAGCTATCCCGGCCAAGCGCCGCAGGTAGTGGAAGATCAGGTCACTTACCCGCTCACAACGGCGATGCTTGCCGTTCCGGGGGCAGAAACGGTCCGTGGCTATTCATTCTTCGGTGATTCCTACGTCTACATCATCTTTGATGATAAAACCGATATGTATTGGGCTCGCTCGCGGGTATTGGAATATCTAAGTCAAGTGACGCCAAAACTGCCACCCAATGCCAAACCAACCTTGGGGCCGGATGCGACAGGGGTTGGCTGGATCTACAGTTATGTACTGCAAGATAAAACCGGCCAACACGATCTTGCGCAGCTACGCAGTTTGCAAGATTGGTTTTTGAAGTACGAGCTACAAACGGTGAATGGTGTCTCCGAAGTGGCTACCGTTGGCGGCATGGTTAAGCAGTATCAAGTGCAAATTGATCCGGCAAAGCTACGCGCTTATAACCTGACTTTGCAACAAATCAATGCGGCGATCCAAAATGGTAACCAAGAGTCGGGAGCGTCAGTGATTGAGGTTGCGGAAGCCGAACACATGGTACGCACCAGTGGCTATCTGACCAGTATTGATGACATTAAAGCGCTACCACTGAAAGTGACCGACAAAGGAACGCCATTATTGTTAGGTGATGTGGCGGATATTAACCTTGGCCCACAAATGCGTCGTGGTATTTCTGAGTTTAACGGTGAAGGAGAAGCGGTTGGAGGTGTGATCGTGATGCGTTTTGGTGAAAATGCTAGCCAAGTGATTGATGACGTCAAAGCGAAATTGACTGATCTCCAACGCAGCTTACCGGAAGGTGTCGAAATTGTTGCCACTTATGATCGTTCAACCTTGATCAATCAAGCCGTTGAAAACCTTTGGCATAAGCTAGCAGAAGAGTTCATTGTCGTTGCGGTCGTGTGTGCGCTGTTTTTATTCCATATCCGCTCATCATTAGTGATTGCTTTGAGTTTGCCCGTGGGCATTCTATCGGCTTTTATTGTGATGCACTGGCAAGGTATCAATGCCAACATCATGTCACTTGGGGGGATCGCCATTGCTATCGGTGCTATGGTCGACGGGGCGATTGTGATGATCGAAAATGTGCATAAACATATTGAACGCACCCCACTGACCGACAAAAATCGCTGGCAGGTGATTGGCAAAGCCGCTGAAGAAGTCGGTGCGCCACTATTTTTCTCACTACTTATCATTACGTTAAGTTTTGTGCCCGTCTTCGCACTCGAAGGCCAAGAAGGCAAGATGTTCTCGCCATTGGCGTTCACTAAAACCTATGCCATGGCCGCTGCGGCAGGTTTAGCGATCACGCTCGTCCCTGTTCTTATGGGCTATTTTGTGCGTGGCAATATTATTTCCGAGCACAAAAATCCTATCAATAAAGGGCTTGTGGCACTTTATCGTCCACTACTCAACCTGAGTTTGCGTTATCCCAAAAGCATGATTGTATTGGCTTTGGCATTAATGGCTTCCGCTTATTACCCAATGAGCAAATTAGGCAGTGAGTTTATTCCGCCATTAGATGAAGGCGATCTCATGTACATGCCGACAACCTATCCGGGGATCTCGATTGGTAAGGCGCGTGAGCTATTGCAGCAAACCAATAAACTCATCAAAACCGTACCAGAGGTCAAAACCGTGTGGGGCAAAATGGGGCGTGCAGAAACCGCAACCGATCCCGCGCCCTTAACCATGATTGAAACGGTGATCCAACTTAAACCTCGCGATCAATGGCGTGAAGGCGTAACCACAGAATCGCTACGTAAGGAATTTGACAGCTTAGTGCAATTTCCGGGGTTAACCAACGCGTGGGTGATGCCAATCAAAACACGCATCGATATGTTAGCTACAGGGATCAAAACGCCGATTGGTATCAAGATAGCGGGTCCCGATCTCAAACAGATTGAAACCATCGGTGCGCAACTTGAACCTATCCTTAACCGCGTTCAAGGCACGGCATCGGTTTATGCTGAACGTGTGGCTGGTGGACGTTATGTAACGATAGACATCAATCGGTTACAAGCGGCGCGCTATGGGCTAAGCATTAAAGATGTGCAACAAGTGGTTTCAACCGCAGTGGGGGGCATGAATGTAGGGGAAACCATTGAGGGGTTAGAGCGTTACCCGATCAATGTACGTTACCCGCAAGATTACCGTGATTCGGTAGTGAAGCTGCAAAACTTACCTTTGGTGACTCAAAACGGTGCACGTTTGGCCTTGGCCGATGTGGCTGATATTCGCTACGAAGACGGCCCGCCGATGATCAAAACCGAAAACGCACGGCCAAATGGCTGGGTCTTTGTCGATATTGATGGACGCGATCTCGGTTCATATGTGGCAGAGGCGCAACAAGCGGTAGCGGAGCAATTACAGCTGCCAGCGGGATATTCTCTCGTATGGTCTGGTCAATATGAATACATGGAGCGAGCAAAAGCACGCTTAAGTGTTGTCGCACCGATCACGATCGCAATCATTATGTTGCTACTCTATTTCAGTTTCCGGCGAATCGGAGAAGTGTTGATCATTATGGCGACATTACCGCTGGCGATGGTGGGTGGCGTGTGGTTGATGCACTACCTTGGCTACAACTTTTCAATCGCCGTGGGGGTGGGCTTTATTGCACTTTCAGGTGTTGCGGTAGAAATTGGTGTGATCATGCTGGTTTATTTAAACCAAGCTTGGCACTACAAAAAAATTGATGCGCAAGAAAATGGTGCGGTCATTGACAGCCAAGATCTCATCAATGCTATTGGCGAAGGAGCAGGGCAGCGCGTGCGCCCAGTCATGATGACGGTACTGACAGTTATTATTGGCCTGATCCCGATTATGTATGGCACGGGAACTGGTTCGGAGGTAATGCAGCGCATTGCCGCCCCCATGATTGGAGGCATGGCTTCAGCACTATTGCTCACATTATTGGTTCTACCTGCGGTATTCAAGTTATGGAAAAACCGTGAAATCGCAACACTCAAATAGCGTGCAGCTGGCAAAGTAAAAGCTAAGCACTAATCGGAAAATAAATAGTAACTGAATGAATTTAAGGAAAATCAAAATGAAAAAAACACTAATCACACTTTCACTGGCGTTGTTCACTTCTTCTGTCATGGCTGAAATGGATCATAGCAAAATGGATCATGGCAGCATGGTGATGAAGCAAACAGACACGATGAACATGGCGATGGATGACATGTCAGAAGTCGGCATGCCTGCTAAAGGAGCAAAACCCGATAAAGTGGTGCATGTTTTACTCTCGGATGACATGAAAATCACCTTCAAAAAAGAGGTCAACATCGAACCGAATGACGTGGTGCAATTTGTTGTCATGAACACGGGCAAAATTGACCACGAATTTTCGATTGGTTCAGCCGCCGAGCAGCTAAAACACCGAGAAATGATGCGCCAAATGGGCAATCATAAACACGATGGCGGCAGTGCCGTCACCGTGGCACCGGGTAAAGCGAAACAACTGTTATGGCACTTCCATGGTGATAATAATGTTGAGTTTGCCTGCAATATACCCGGCCATGCTGAAGCTGGGATGATTAAGAAAATTCAGCTTCAGTAAAAGTTGTCACGCTAACTCGTTAAAAGAAAAAACCGCCCTTCCAATTTGGCAGGGCGGTTTTTTGGCCATTGATTAATTATTTCAAATCACTGAGCGGTAGCCAGTTTACTTTAACACCCGCTTGTAAAAACATATCTTGGCTGACTTTGATCTTATCACCCCAACGGGATAAAAAGTCTTCTGTTTGCTCTGGGCAGTGTACTGCGGAAATCCCAGTTTGAATGATTTTTGCTGCACAGTTTGGGCAAGGAAAATGTGTCACATAAATTTCGCAACCATCCAAATCACGCTTGGCGAATAGGATGGCATTTTCCTCAGCATGCAGTGTTTTGAGGTATTTCATATCACGATCATCGGTGCCTGCACTGTCTGAAATACCATGCGGGTAACCGTTAAATCCAACCGAAACGATGCGATTTTGCTTCGTGATCACTGCGCCGACTTGCGTGGAGGGATCTTTACTCCAAGAGCCAACAAGTTCTGCCATTTGGTAAAAGCGCTGTGCCCATTTCGAAATCATGTGTTGTTCCTCTGACGATTTTCTTGCATTTCCTCAGTAGCGAGGGAGATGTGTGATTAAGATCGACATTAATATCCTAGTTTTCTCACACTTAGTCTAGAGCAATTCTCATTTCTAAATAGAATTCAGCCGTGCCAATCAGTATTAGAGTGAGAGCTCTATCTCATTTCGTGCGGGTATCTTAGCTGCGGCGATAGGCAATTATAGGATTAAGTTTGTGAGAGATCTCTTACACGTATCGTGAGACTTTAACGTTTCGCTATGCAATAAAAAGAGATTGAATTTCTGTAATTATTTGAATTTAAATGATAATTTTCATTCGGTGTCTTTCTGGTAGAGAAAAAACAACAGGTGGGGGATTGCTGAAAAAAGTGAAATCCGTAATCTGAAGTTGTCAGCAGGAAGCGGACACGGAACAGGAAAGACCCAAGGATAGGTCATCTTCAGGACGAAGATTCGATAATTCAGGAAGAATGATCGGCAAGGATAGCGAAAGACATTAGCTGGATGCTGAATAACTAGGATGGTTATCAAGGAAAGTTAATGGACGGTGCAAAGGAAAAGTGCACAAATCTGTCGGGACGACGGAGTTAAGGACACCGCTAGGAAGGCGATGAAAGGGAATGCGCTGAGGGAATTAGCAGACTATCAAGGAATTGATGCAGGGAGCACTTATCAGTAGCTGGATTGCTGCGAGTAAGAACTGGAACCCCACTAAGCGAGAGCTTAGTGGGGTTTTCTTTATTTTTGTTACCTGAAAATAATGGCCACCTGAAAATAATAAGTGGTGAGGTTAACATTGCTTCCTGCGGAGTAACTCCAGATAATAGGTGAAAATAATGAAAGGATATGATGATGATTCGCTTAGCTGTTATTGGAACCAACTGGATTACTGACCAATTTATCGAAGGGGCATTAAAAACGGGGGAATTTCAGCTAGTAGCGGTTTATTCCCGTTCGCTGGACAGGGCGAAACAATTTGCCGAAAAATACGATGCTCCTGCTTTGTTTACTGACCTTAAGAGCCTAGGTGAGAGTGACAATGTGGATGCCGTGTACATCGCCAGCCCGAATGTACTGCATGGTCCACAGTCGATTCAAATGATGCAAGCGGGCAAACATGTTATCTGTGAGAAGCCGCTGGCTTCTGATTTCTCATTAGCACAGCAGATGTATCAAGTTGCCAAACAGCATGGCGTAGTATTATTCGAGGCCTTTATAACCCCACATTTGCCCAATTTTTCCGTTCTCAAACAAGAGCTATCGCAGATTGGCGCTATCCGTAAAGCGGTGCTCAGCTACTGCCAGTATTCCTCTCGTTACCCTAAATATCTCAAGGGTGAGATGCCCAATACCTTTTTGCCCGAGTTCTCTAATGGTTCGATCATGGATATTGGTTATTACTGTTTGGGCTCAGCCATTGAACTGTTTGGTGAGCCTAAATCGGTGCAAGCCCAAGCGCATTTACTGGAGACGGGGGTTGATGGTAACGGCAGTGTGATCTTAGGATATGACGGTTTTGATGTGCTATTAATGCATTCAAAAACCAGTGACTCCTATTTGCCGAGCGAAATTCAAGGTGAAGAGGCCGCACTGCATGTTGAGATGATTTCTACCTGCAACCGCATCACGAGAATTAACCGTGGTGGTCAAACCCAAGATCTGAGTATTGAGCAACACGCCAACCGCATGTTTTACGAAGCACAAAAATTTGCAGATCAGATACAGAACAAGACAATAGATGAGCAATGCAAATTACGCTCACTCACCGTTTCCAAATTATTGACAGAAATACGCCGCCAAACGGGCGTGATTTTTCCAACCGATAACCTGTAGTTTCATCGCACAGAGAAGAGAGCAAAAATAATGCAAGCTGAAGTAAAGTGGGTCGAAAATTTCAAGTTCTTGGGCCAATCCCAATCTGGTCATTCGGTGGTGATGGATGGCAGTGGTGGTGCAACCGCGCCTAGCCCGATGGAGATGGTTCTGATGGCTGCGGGAGGTTGTAGCTCTGTGGATGTGGTTGATGGCTTAAAATCGGCCAATCAACAGGTCACGGCATGTAACGCCAAATTGACGGCTGAGCGCCGTGAAACCGCACCGCGGATTTTTACGCTAGTCAATATCCATTTCGACGTATCAGGCGTTGATCTTGACCCTAATGTCGTTGAAAAAGTGACGGCCGATTCATTAGAAAAGTACTGTTCTGTCTGCTTAATGTTAGGCAAAGGTGTCACAATGACTCACAGTTGGTCGATTGTTTAAGCCATTCAATCAATAAAACTAGGAAAAAGCAATATGCTCTGATCTTGTCTTTTCCTGTGCGTTACAGGTTGGTTGAAATTAAAGAGGAAAGTGAAACAGTGAGCTTTTCTCTTTTTTCTTTTGTTTATCCAAGTAGTCTAAATAAACTAGATGCATAAGGAGGAACGGCTCATGACCGAAATGGAAAAAATGATGAATGGTATGGTGTTTGACGGTGCAGACCCAGAAATGGAAGCTATTCGTAGCAAAGCAGGACATTTACTGTTGCAGATCAACCAATGCGCCGATGCTACAGCCCGCCATCAATTGCAAACTCAGCTATATCGTCAAATTGGCCAACAAAGTGTGGTGCAGCCTCCTTTCTATTGTGAATTCGGTGAAACAATTTCCATTGGTGATGAAACCTTTATCAACATGAATGTCACTATGCTTGATGGCGCTAAAATCACGATTGGTAATCATGTTTTGATTGGCCCTAACACCCAGTTTTATACACCAGCGCATGCTTTGGATTATCGCAGCCGCCGCTTGTGGGAAACATTTTGTAAGCCGATTACGGTTGAAGATGACGTATGGATTGGTGGCAACGTTGTGATTAATCAAGGAGTCACGATTGGTGCGCGTTCGGTTGTCGCGGCAAATTCAGTGGTCAATCAGGATGTACCAGCTGATAGCCTAGTCGGAGGCACACCAGCGAGAGTGCTCCGTTCATTAAAAGAAATGAATGGAACATCTGACCTGCATAGTTCAGTTAAGGAAGGGCATCATTGAAGCAGCATAAACATACACTATTTGGTGTTGCGGCTATCTTGCTGTGGAGCTGTCTAATGGGGCTAATCAGAACGGTCACCGAGCAATTTAGCCCAATTGGTGGGGCGGCACTGATTTACACTGTGAGCTCAGTATTTCTGATGCTTGTCATGGGCGTGCCTAAATTCAAACACTTCTCTCTGCGTTATGTTCTGATCGGTGGCGCGCTTTTTGTGAGCTACGAAATCTGCTTAGCATTAGCGTTAGGTATGGCCAATGATCGCCATCAAGCGCTCGAGATGGCGGTGATTAACTATTTGTGGCCAGCCTTGACGGTGTTGTTTGCGGTATTTCTCAGCCGTAAACCCGTCCATATTCTGGTGTATCCAAGCGTTGCGCTCGCATTTGTCGGGGTTGCTTGGACCATTACTGGTGATAGTGGATTCTCGGTGATGCAAATATCAGCCAATATTGCGACTAATCCCTTAACCTATAGCATGGCGTTTGGCGGGGCGATTATTTGGGCTGTTTATTGCAATATCACCAAACAGTTAGCCAATGGACAAAATGCCATTATCCTGTTCTTTATGACTACTGCTATCGCCCTCTGGATTAAGTATTTTCTTAGCAGCGAAAGCACTTTAGTGTTTACCGTTCCAGCAACCTTGAATTTAGCGTTAACGGGTGTGGTGATGGGCAGCGGTTATGCACTTTGGAATGTGGCAATCTTGCGTGGCAACATGGTTCTATTGGCGACTCTTTCTTATTTTACGCCAGTGATTTCAACCTTGCTTTCATCGCTAATCTTAGGTGTAGCGCTTGGGGTAAGCTTTTGGCAAGGTGTGATTATGGTGACGATGGGTTCTTTAATTTGTTGGTGGGCGACCAGAGAACGTCAATCGACGGTGCAAGAGAAAATGCCAATAGCCTGATATCGCAACAGCTTTGCTATGTATAAAAAAGCCCTCTCGGGAACGAGAGGGCTTTTTCCGTTTAATTGAGACTGATTAACGAGCTACGTTCATGGTTAATTGCAGTACGAATGGCAGCTTTGATAAACGCTTATGTAGCGAGCGACGAGTACTTTCGATATCTTCGAGTGCAATCATTTCATTCTCATCAGGGCGAATATCGACATTGACCCACAGCTCATGACCGACTTTAGTCACCGCAGTCAACTCGATATCTTGCTCTGATTCTTCACCTACGGCAATGACACCTTGATCCACGGTTTTACAAATCTCTTTGCTTGGTGACATCATCAACAATTCACGTGTTGCCGATTTAAGCATGTCATAAGGCACTTTGATAAAGTAAAACGACATTAATAGCATCATGATTGGGTCGGCATAGACGGCATATTTTGCCCAAGGAGACAAGGTCATCAACCAAGCGGCAATGAAACCGACCGTTACCGCGACGCTTAATAGCGTGTCCATTTGCCACTGTTTTACTTCAGCGTCAATCAAACCAGAAGAGTAACGTTTACTCTTGTTGACCATGAACCACCACGCAATCGCACAACCAATCACGTTCACTGTGCCAAAAACAGTTGCGATAGAAGCATCCACTTCTCGACCACCGCTAAACAATGCCATGACAGCCGAGTACAAAGAATAACTCACGACTAACAAAATAACGCTGGCTTTGATAGCAATAACCGCAGGTTCTAGCACCGCGCGTCCAAAGGGAAAAGTTGAGTCAGAAGGTTTACGAATGTAGCGTGACGCCACCAGCGACAATAATGTTAACAGCAAACTAACCAGTGAATACACACCGTCAAACACGATAACCAGTGAACCGACAAGCATACCAACCACAAGTCCGCCACCAGCAAAGCCAGAAGCTAAAAGGGCCGAAATCGTCAAAATGCGATTTTCATTATTTCTTGTTCGAGCACACATAAAAGACTACCTGTTGAAAACATGCTGTTATTTTGGCTTAAAGCACGGTTTTGACAATCTCTAAGTGCATTGGTCGTTGGCTTGAATATTGGGGGTTAAGTTTATTTTTAATTAAAACAAATAGTTATGTTGTCATTTGCCTGTCAGGATAATTGACGCTGACTGTCTTCGCTTTAGATTGTTTGAAATGTGGGCATCTTGAAAGCTAAACAACGAAAATTAAAAATCAAACAAATAGTCACGCAACTTATCGGCTAACCAGTTCATGCCAGGGTGTTCGGCCATGCCCGTGGCCGTAAACATGCAGTAATCTTCTTGAGTGAGACCGTAGGTGTGCTTAATCACCGTTAGTTTTTGTTCACGTAGGAAGTGGCGAATTAAAGGTTCTGGCAATACGCCCCATGCATTCTCAGTCAAGATGGTATTGAGCATGTAATCGAAACTGGAGAAGCCAATGTAGCGACGAGAGAAAGGTTGTAATTCGGGGTTATCTTTTTCGTTTAAATAGACCATCACGGCTTGCATTGCTCTGCGCAGTTCTTCGTCGGTGACTCGCGAAATTTTAGTTAGCGGGTGGTCACTTTTGCACACCGACATCATCCGGATTTTACCCAAAGGTTGATAAGTGATCCGCGGGTCGTTGATTCTTTCGTAATCGACGCCAAAAGCAAAATCGACTTGATGAGTGGCAATCAAGTTGGCTAAGTCGCCGCTTGAAGCCAATACAAGGTTAAACGAGGTCGCGGGAAAACGATTATTCAGCTGGTGTGCAAAATCTTGCCACAAGGCATCAGGAAGAGAATCATCACGGGCAATCCACATCTCGGCGTTGAAGCCCCGTGATATTTGCGTACAGGTGTGTTTTATTCGCGCAATGGTCACCAAAACACTTTCACAATCTTTATAAATTGCTTTCCCCGCTTCAGATAAAGTCAGGTTGTTGCCGGTGCGCACAAAAAGAGCGGTATCGAGCTCTTTCTCCAACGCTTTAATCGCCATGCTGAGTTTGGTTCGGTTACATTCTAATTGTCGCGCCGCTTCGGAGACTGAGCCAGTGTCCGCGACAGAGAAAAATGCTTCAATTTGAGAAAGGTTCATAACGTTCTCTAAGGCACAATAATGGGTTGATCATAAACAATTTTAGTACCACTGCCTATCTGATGTTCTTCTACCAACTGACGGTTTTCTCGCCAATCAAAGCCAGTTCATCATTTCTTAGTCAAGATTGAGCTGTAACTCTATGAACGTAACACAGTTTTGGTTTATTCTTGGGAAAATTTCCCCAATACAAGAAGTAACACGGAGGCCATGATGGCGAACGAATGGGATGAGTGTGCGGCTCAGTGGGAGCAGGACGAATCCACAACGCTTTTTGCTCAAAATGTGTTTCAGCAATTGCAGAAACGGGTCACTCTCGAAGGTAAACATGTTCTTGATTTCGGGTGTGGTACGGGCTTGCTGAGCCAAATGATGTCTCGCCATGCCAGAGATATTGTCGCGCTCGATGGCTCTGAGGCCATGATTGAAGAGTTGGATAAAAAAGAGTTGGTCAACGTTGAACCCGTGGTGGATTTTCTGACCCGTGGTCTAGTCGCGCAACATCCGGCCTTTCGCAAACAATTCGATCTTGTTGTGGCGTCATCTGTGTGCGCGTTTGTGCCGAATCTTAATGAAGTATTTACCATCATTCATTCTCTATTAGATGAGCATGGCATTTTTATTCATTGGGACTGGTTGGTTGAAGAAGATGATCCTGACTATGGTCTTAGCCAAAACCAAATTGAGACACAACTGAAAAGCGCAGGTTTTAGCCAAGTGGAAACCGCAGTTGCGTTTAAGGTTAAAAATTCAAAAGGTCTAGCGCCAGTAGTGATGGGCATTGGTAGGAAATAACATCATAAAGTTGATGGTTTTCCAGATTGAGAATGGCTTATTTACATTATTTCACTGTTCCATAATGACCAACTTGCGTAAGCTCTAGCTTGTTGATAAGTGTCATGATAGTCACTCTCCCTAGAAGACTATAAGGCATTGATCACGAATAATTCTGTTTGTTGACTGATAACTCATGGCTAGGGTTAAGCAAAAATAAAAACACATCAGAAGATAAATAAAGAAGGCCAGCGCAAAATAGTGCTGGCCTTCTTTATTTTAAGCATTGAGCTACTTTATTTTGAGCATTGAGCTAAATTTTCAATGTTGATTCACAAACATCTGTGTGGTTTTTTGAGTTGATCACACAACCATTTCAAAGCTTGGTCGTTCATACTGGGCTTGTTCCACACTAAGCTGTAAGCCACTTTCCCATAATTGAAAGGTAACGGTTTGATGAGCAACTCCCTAGCTTGCATCGCTTGTTCCGCCCAGCGTTTGGAGCAAGTAAAGAGTGAGTCAGTATGCTTGCATAAGATGGCGGCCGCACCAAAGTCAGCAACAACAACCGGAACATGACGAGCTCGATGAGATTGAGCTAAATTCTGTTCAAAAAAAGGTTCAGCCAGCTCTTTGTCCATGATGCCGATATGCGATTGAGCAAGGTAGTGATCGATAGTGAGTACTTCATTGGCTAAAGCATGATCACTACGCATTAAGCAGACCATTTCATCGTGAGCAATCACTTCCCACACGAGTTCTTTATCTCGCGTTGGGGGCTGGCTGATATCGTGTGGCAAAATGACGAAATCAATCAGCCCGCTTTGCAGGGCATCGAAGCCATAGTGATCTTTCGAGTAGATAGTAAAGGAAGCTTGCGGTGCATGATTTTTTATTACGTTTGTCAAAATAGGAGCAAACAACTCAAAGGCACTTTCTCGCATCGCAAGGCGGTATTTCCCCTGATAATGTTGAGGTTCGAAATTTGAGTGATGCAGCAATCCATTCATGCTAGAGAGGATTGAATGGACAGTGGGGCCCATTTGTAGCGCGAAAGGGGTAGGTATCAAATGTGTACCGTCACGATAAAATAGTTCATCTTCCAAGAGAATGCGCAATTGCGACAAGTTTTTACTGATGCTTGAAGGGCTAATGCAGAGCTGGGCTGCTGTCTGCGTGACGCTGCGGGTACTGAGCATGACGTGTAGCGCTGTTAAGTGTTTTAAACTGATTCTTGAAAGGTGAATATAATCCATAAATAAAGGCGGTTCCTCCAAACTTTTTCAAAAGCATATCACTGACATACTGACAAATTACACGAAAAGATGCGGGTTATTTGACAAGCTGCCGAAATATTTACCGCTATGCGCCTACATCAAGTTCAATCGCCTTTATTTCAAGAATAATGTTTATGTAAACAGCGCGTGGATTTCTTCTAATACATGAGGATTAGCAATTGCACCTAAGTTTTTGACTGTCTCGCCATGCAGTACTTGCTTCACCGCGAGTTCTACCAGTTTTCCGGATTTGGTACGTGGCACATCACTGATGGAATGGATCTGCGCAGGAACATGACGAGGGGAGCAGTTTTCTCTTAGGCGCTGTTTGATGGTGTTCACCAGTAGGGTGTTGAGTTCGCACTGTGGAGTCAGTTGTACAAAAAGGATGATCTGCTCATCATTATCGATTTTCTGACCCACTGCGACCGAATCTTGTATTTCAGGCAAGCTATTCACTTGCTGATAAATTTCCGACGTACCGATACGCACGCCTCCAGGGTTTAAGGTAGTGTCACTGCGCCCATAAAAACGTATTCCCCCATTGTCGGTCCACTCAACTTCATCACCGTGGTGCCATACACCAGAGAACTTGCTCCAATACGCATCGTGATAACGTTGGCCATCGTCATGCCAAAACCCGATGGGTTGATTAGGGAAACTGTTGCGGCAGACTAACTCTCCCCGTTGTTGTATCACGGGTTGACCAAGGTCGTTAAATACGGCGACATCAAGTCCTAAGCCTGCGCCTTGGCATTCTCCTCGATACAGCGGCGATATGGGGTTGCCAAGCACGAAGCAGCCACAAATATCGGTTCCACCCGAGATAGAGGCGAGGTGTAAGTCCGCTTTTATGTTGGCGTATACATAATCAAACTGTTTTGGGTACAAAACCGAACCTGTTGAACATAATGTTTTCAGTGAGGAGAGAGGGCAGTAATCGCTCGGTGAATACGCGGTTTTTTGCAGTGCCTCTAAATATTTGGCCGATGTACCGAACAAAGTGATGTTGGCTTCTTCTGCCAAATCCCACAATACACCCGGTTGCGGATACATTGGGCTACCATCATAAATAACCAACGTAGCACCGCTAGCGAGCGCCGAAACATGCCAGTTCCACATCATCCACCCACAAGTGGTGTAATAAAACACACGATCGCCCGGTTGAATGTCACAGTGTAATTGATGCTCTTTGAGATGATTTAAAATCGTACCGCCAACCGAATGGGCGATGCATTTGGGTTTACCTGTCGTACCTGATGAGTACAAGATAAACAGTGGGTCATTGAAGCCAATGCGTTCATAGCGTAGCCCACGTGGAAGGTAACTTGCGAGAATCGCATTCCAATCAGAAAAAGCGTCGTTAAAATCAGCCGTGAGTGAGCGTTGCTGTAAATATTCGATCTGACAAATGTTGTGTAGGCTCGAAATAGCATCGGCAATCTGACCGTTTTTTTCTTCCATGAGATGGGTTTTGCCATTAAACGTATACCCATTGCAGCAGAATAAAATTTTGGGTTGTACTTGGCCGAAACGTTCTACTACGCTGTCGACTCCGAAATCAGGAGAGGTTGATGTCCAAACGGCTCCTAAGCTAGTAGTCGCTAACATAGCCACTAAAGTTTCGGTCATATAGGGTAAGTAACCGGCGACAACATCACCTTTTTCAACTCCATTTTGTTTTAACCACTGCTGGATAATAGAAACCTGATCACTGAGTTGCTGCCATGTTAGCTTCTTGCTTTGCCCATTTTCATTTTTAAACCAAACGGCAATGCCTTCTGGTTGTTGAAACGCATAAGAGAGCAGATTTTCCGCGTAGTTCAATTGTGCTTGGGGAAACCAAATTGTGTCTCTGGCGGCGGTGAAGTCGTCCCATCTCGCAATCCCCTCACCGTAAATGCAGTTACCACGAAAGCCGATCACATCGCAAAATTGCCACACTTCTAACCAAAATTGTTTTCTCTCGGCAACGGACCAGAGATGCAGTTGTGAGTAGCTTTCTATCGCCTCACCTTGCATATTAATGTGCTCAATAAACTGGTTTAAATTGGACGCTTTGATGCGGTCTTGGCTAGGGACCCAAAGCGGTGTGTGCGGCGTCAAATTTTCTTCAAACATAATCGCGTTCCCTACAAGTGGGTATATATCCGTTTATTTTCTGATCTGTTGGCACTGTTTAGTGTTGTCGGCGAATGCCGTAAAGTCAAACGGGTTGGCCATAATCATATCCATGATATCTAAGTAAAAAAACCATAAATGTAAAATATTTGTTACGCGTGAGCGTCGTCAGATGTCGAGCCTAAGATTGGCAGACTTTTCACGAGGCGATAGGCTTAATGTAATCGGTTTGTTAAAAGGTTGTGGTATGACGCAGTATCATTCTAAGCCATTAAATAGCAAAGGTTTCATTGACTGGAGTAACGAAGAGAATCGGATTTGGTATGATCTGATCGCACGTCAAGAGACCGTCGTTGAGCAGCGAGCATGCCAAGCCTATTTGGATGGGTTAGCGATGCTGCAACTCTCTAAAGATCAGGTTCCTCAGTTGCCCGATATCAACCGTATTTTGCAACGTGAAACCGGATGGCAAGTCGAGCCGGTGCCCGCTTTAATTAATTTCGATCGATTTTTCGCCTTATTGGCAGAGAAAAAATTTCCAGTTGCCACGTTTTTGCGTAGCCGTGAAGAGTTTGACTATTTGCAAGAACCGGATTTTTTTCATGAGATTTTTGGTCATTGCGCGATGCTTACTCATCCTGATTTTGCATCATTTACTCAGGTTTACGGCAAGCTTGGGGCTAACGCGAGCCCAAAACAGAGAGCTTATTTGGCGCGGCTCTATTGGTTTACGGTCGAATTTGGTTTAGTGCAAGAAAGTGACGGTGTAAAAATCTATGGCGGAGGTATTTTATCCTCCCCCGCTGAAACCGTGTATAGCCTTGATAATCAAACGGCCATACGTGAAAAATTTGACATCCAACAAGTGCTGAGAACGCCATATCGTATTGATATAATGCAACCCATTTACTATGTGTTGGATGATCTACGAGATCTGTACCATTTGAGTCAAGAAAATCTTGTACAGCAGGTAGAAAGTGCCATGCAGGTAGGCTTGTTGGCCCCCTTATTTCAACCCAAGGAAGAGACCCATGCTTGAAGAATTACGTTGTGAAGCTTGTAGCCTTGATGCGCTAGCATTATCGATCCCCGAGCAGCAGCAACTACTCACTGAACTTGAGGGGTGGTCTATTGTTGTACGTGATGGCATCCCCCAGTTGGAAAAAGTGTATGTGTTCAAAAACTTCAAGTTGGCATGGGCATTTTCTAACCAAGTTGCTCAATTAGCTGAAGCGGAATTCCACCACCCCAGTTTGTTATTAGAGTGGGGCAAAGTGACCGTGACTTGGTGGAGCCATTCCATCAAAGGACTGCACAAAAACGATTTTATCTGCGCCGCAAAATGTGATGGATTAATCGATTAAAGTTAATATTATCAATGTTTTAGGTTTATAACTCGACCTGGTGGTTATTTTCCCTTCGTTGTGCACTTGAAGCTGCAGCAATGCTGGCTACGTTTGCTCACCCCAGCATAGAGTTTACTTGTGCTCATGGGGATGAGCTCACTTACCGCCTACCTGCAACTTCAACAAGTTGTTTGGATGTATCCGGTCGTTTTTCTACGCAAAAGCCAAACCGTGACCTACACTTTGAAAAGCTCATAATACAAATTTCATATAAACCCAGTGGCTGGGGGCGACGATGGCTTTACAAAAAGTTGTTCATTTATATGCGTAGGGTTTGACTATGAAAATATCAACGAAAATCATTGCGGCATGTACTATCTTGTGTTCAGTTGGCGTGGTAATCAGCGGTGGTTTTGTTGGGTGGCGAGCATCAGAGCTCTCAAGCCAAGCACTTTATGACCGAGCCGCAAATCAACTTACCTCCGTACGCGAAATCAAAAAGAGTGAAATAACTAACTATTTCAAACAGATCCGTCTGCAAATTGAGACCTTGTCTTCCGAGGTATCGACTCAAGAAGCAATGGATTCTTTTACTCGTTCGTTCTCTCGTTATCCTGCCCACCGTATAACGCCCCAAGATATGGATGCGCTAGAACGGTATTATCGTGATCAGTTTGGTCGTACTTACCGTCAGGAAAACAATGGCAGTCAGCCAAATGAACTTGGTGCATTTGCACAGCTTTCAGAGCAGGGAAAAGCACTGCAGGCTCGCTACATCGGCGTAAACCCTAACGAGCTTGGATCCAAACATCACTTGGATTTTGATTCATTGGGCAGCAGCTATGATGAAGCTCACCGGCGTTATCACGCCTCATTTAGGCGATTTTTAGAAGCGTTTGGCTATTACGATATTTTCCTTGTCGATTTGTCAGGCAACGTGGTTTATACCGTGTTTAAAGAACTGGATTTTGCGACCAATTTATCAACTGGCGCATATCAAAATTCGGGGCTAGGCCATGCATTTGCTAAGGCAAAAAACTTGCAAGAGGGGCAATCCTACCTCGAAGATTTTGCACCTTATTATCCTTCCTATGAGGCAGCGGCTTCGTTTATTTCGGCCCCAATTTTCAAAGAACAGCAGCGGGTAGGCACGCTGATCTTTCAGATGCCGATCGATGTGATCAACAACATCATGACATTTGGCGGTAGCTGGGATGATGCGGGGCTTGGTAAAAGCGGAGAAACTTACCTTGTGGGGCAAGATGGTTTATTGCGTAGCCAATCGCGGTTTTTATTAGAAGATCCTGAGCAATACTTTCAAACCTTAACTGATATTGGTGTTGAGCCTGCCACCATTGAGCAAATCAAAACCAAGGGTTCGGCCATTGGACGTCAACGCATCAAGACCGACGCGGTACGACAGGCATTGGCGGGTGGACAAGGCCTAGAAACCATCAAAGACTATCGCAATGTTGAAGTACTTTCGGCCTACGCACCTCTGGATGTTTTGGGACAAAAATGGGCCATATTAACTGAAATCGATCAATCTGAGGCGTTACAAGATGTCTCGACTTTAGAGCGTTCAGTACTGCAGACTGTGTTGATTAGCATTGCTGTTCTTGTGGTGCTTTCACTCTTTATTTCTTACGTCGTAGGAAGTGGTATATCCAAACCTATCCGCAGTGCGTCGTTAGAGCTGCATCGGATTAATCAGGAGAATGATTTAACCGCGCGTTTAAGTGAAAAGGGTAAAGATGAAATGGCGGAAGTTGCGGTTGCCTTTAACCAGCTATTTAGCAGCTTACAGAAAACCATTGAGCAGTTTGCGCGGGCGACGGAGTCACTCAACGGCAGCACTCATCGTATGTCTTCCAATATGGAGAGTACGCGAGGCGCCGTTGCCGAGCAGAGTATGAGAACAGAATCGGTCGCGGCGGCGGTAAATCAAATGAGTGCTTCAATTGGCGAGGTAGCGCAGTTTGCTAGCCGAGCTGCCGATTATGTGAAATCAGCTAATGATACAGGGTCACAAAGTGTCGACGTCGGGGAAGCGTTGGGAAATGAAATCAGTTTGTTGAGCGATGAGATGAGGATGGCGGTGGAAGCTATTGAGCGGCTCCATAGTGAAAGTAATTCTATTGCTGAAGTGCTTGATGTTATCCAAGCTATCGCCGAGCAGACCAACTTACTGGCCCTTAATGCGGCGATTGAAGCAGCACGTGCTGGTGAGCAGGGGCGTGGTTTTGCGGTCGTTGCCGATGAAGTGCGATCATTAGCAGGGCGCACGCAGACTTCTACTGAAGAGATCCGTAAAAAAATCGATTCGCTACAACATGAAATAAACAGTGTGTCGCAGGGAATTGAAAAGGCCAATAAAACCGTGGTGAAAGGGGTTGAAACCTGCCATTTGAATACGGATATGCTTGCTCAAATCATGTCGATGTTAACCGAATTGAATGACATGAATGTGCAAATTGCTGCCGCGACAGAAGAACAAAAATCAGTAACGGATGAAATCAGCAGTAGCATTACTTCGATTGCCGATGCTTCACTGTCGGTTTCTGGACAAGTGAATGATGTTGATGGAGTGCTTACCGACCTTTCTGGGCAAGCAGAGACACTAAATAGTGAGATTGCTCAGTTCAAATATAAGGCGTAACACTAAGACATTTCCTACTTAATCAGCAACTGTGTTGGTTACATTCGCTCCAAGCATAGAGTTATACTCGGTTTAACTATGCTTGGAGCGTTGAAGGCTCTGTCTCGTTGACCAAGTTATTGATCCAACGTTTGGAATAGATCCGTTGTGTTGTAAGGATAATTTTGACGGCCTCTTCAAGCATAATAACCATCATAACCCAATGCAAAGGCCAGCCAAGAACCAACCCTGTGTAATAAGCCAACGGAATGCCAATCGCCCATTGGCCAAATAAGTCAATGAAAATACTGTAGTTAATATCGCCGCCACTTTTTAACACGCCACCGATACCGACCATATTAAATACCCGTAGTACCATCCCAAACGCCATTACTAAGCAAACATTCACGGCCATTTGTGTATCATGCAGTGGACTTTTTTCGATCAAAGCGTAAATCCAAGGTTCAGCCAAAAAGCAGAACAATGCCAGCAGCAACGCCAGCCCGCAGCTAGTAAGTACATACCACCAAGAAGTCTGCGCGGCACGTTCGTAACGCTGTGCACCAATTTCATGTCCAAGCAAGATAGAGGCGGCCACGGCAAATCCAAGAAAGGCGGAAATGAGTACACTTTCAATGGGGGAAAGCAGTGAGATAATCGCAAGTTCAGAAACGCCCAACTGGCCGACAATAACGTTGTAAATCAAAATGCCAGCCGCCCATGCTGAATCGTGAATAATCATTGGCCTTGCGACTTTCAAATAGCGCTGTCTATGGTGTTTCATTTTTGCTTGCTGCCAGTTTTCGCGATTGGGCAATAGATGAGCGTAATGTCGCTTTACTTGCCAAAAAAGCAGCATGGTTTGGCAGCCGCGTGAGATGCTTGTGCCAATCGCTGCACCCACAACCCCCAATTCTGGAAAGCCGAACAGGCCAAAGATGAGTAAAGCGTTTAAGACTGCGTTAATAATGATGGCGAGAATGCTTACTTGAGTTGGCAACTTTGCCACGCCGACAGAACGTAGTGCGCTCTCTAGTGGCACTACTAATGCGGTACAAAATAAGCTAAGTGCTGTGATCCATAAATAATCCGTGGCTAGTGTGACGTATTGAGCATCATTGGCCACTAAAGAAACAACAGACTGAGGTATCCACAAATAGAGCAGCATAAAGGGGAGTGTAAACAGCAGAGCCACTATCCAAGACTGAGCCAATGTCCGTTTTATGCCCTCGATGTTACCTGCACCAAAATATTGCGAAGCTAACACGCTTACTGCACCGCTAGCGCCAACAATAACGATGAGATTAAAGAAAAATATTCGGTTGCCAACACCAACGGCCGCCGTAGCGGATTCACCTAATTGGCTGACCATAAAAATATCCACTACACCTAACAGTGAAAACAGCATTGACTGGAGGGATACCGGTACGCCAATATCGATCAATTTGCGCCAAAATTGACGGTCTAGCTGATGAAAGGGAGTCATAAACATGCTGCATTACCTCATTTTGATATGCGGCAAGTGTAAATCGAATCGTAATTTTTGTATTCTCTCAATACCTCTATAACTTTTGCCAAACTCTCATATGTCAGACAAGCAAGAACGGTATTCCATCTCAGATAAAACACATCAAGAATTTATTGACCAAAGTCGCGTCTTAGCATTGGAGCAAAGCGGCATTGTGCAATGCGGAATTGCAACCTGCCGCGAAATGTTTTCTGTTTATCGGAAAAATCAGAGCGTGCATATGCTGTTATACACGGTGAAGGGAAAAGGTTGGCTAACGAGTGGAACTGACCGTTACTTACTGGAACCGAGCTCATTAATTGTGGTACCAGCGGGTGTCGAAAATGGTTTTGGAATTGAAGAAGAAGAGTGGCAAGTGGTGTGGATCTTTCTTGCACCACAGCGTCATTGGAAAAACACCGTAAAAGAAGAAATACATTACACATTAACGCCTATCGCTGCGGTCATGTATGCGAGTATTCAAGCGCTACTGCGAACCTTAATATTGCCTGCTGAGCTTGGTGAGCAGGTCGGGCAACGCATTGTTGAACAGATAGAAATCATGCTCCGAGCACCGATTGAACTACCGCTCTCGCGTACTTCGTTGCGTTTAAATCGCGTCTTTCAGCGAGTCCAGAGCCAGCTGCATAAAGATTGGACAATAGAAAATCTCGCCGCATTATTTCCTTGCTCGCAAGCTCATTTACATCGTTTATGTCAGCAGCACTTTGGCCACAGCCCTAAAGCCCACTTAACGCGAATGCGTATGGAGTACGCCGCTCGTTTGCTTGTTTCTACCGACTGGTCAATCCAACATGTCGGTGACATTGTCGGCTATCCTAACCCAGCAAACTTTAGTACTCGTTTTAAGGTATGGAGCCATTGCACACCACGAGAATTTCGTAAAAAACGAAATGATTAATTCCACGGCATTGGTAAATGGCACTCTTCATTCATAAACTTTTTATCTACTAAACGCGATGAAATTATTGCACCTCGAGCACGGCTTATGAAGGTGATTGAAATATCAATATCATTGAGTATATGGCTTGTAAAAATCAATTTATTCATCACATTAATTAGATTCTAACCACCAACAAAACGGTTATGTGCTAAACCTATAAGAGTAGGAATATTGTCAATATAGAGAGATAAGCGATGGATCTGTTTGCGGATTTTCGACAAGAGGCTCAACCAAAGAGCCAGGAGAGTCATGAACTTAGTGTTGAAAATAAACCATGGCGAGTACTGCTAGTCGATGATGATGAGCAGATGCACCAGATCACTCGTTTAGCGCTAAGAGGGTTTTCATTTCAAGGACGGCCACTAGAGCTACTGTCTGCTATGTCTGGTCTTGAAGCCAGAGAAGTGCTGAATACTCAGCCCGATATAGCTTTAGCGCTCGTTGATGTAGTTATGGAGACGGAACACGCGGGGTTAGATTTAGTTAGGCATATCCGTGAAGAGTGTAAGAATAGAATCATTCGTTTGGTATTACGTACCGGGCAAGCAGGGCAAGCCCCCGAAGATACGGTCATCCAAGAGTATGAAATTGATGACTATAAAGAGAAAACAGAACTTACCACACAAAAACTCAGAACCCTGCTCTATTCGATGTTGCGATCTTATCGGGATCTTTGTTTGATAGAAGAGCAAAAAGAGGGGCTTAAACGCGTGATTGAAGCCTCAGCGAAGGTACAAAATACCACAACCTTACAAACCTATGCTGAATCGGTACTGAGCCAGCTCACTTCTTTACTTAAACTCCATGCATCGGCATTTTATTGTATCGTTCAGCCTAAATCTGAAGGCGAAGGTTCGTGTGCTTTAACGTTGGCGGCTATTGGAGGATTTGTCGATTTTTATTCTGACTGTGATTTCTCGCGCTTACCTTCGGAAGTGGCTAAGCGCTGCCAGCTTGCACTGCAAAGCAAAATGTCTCATAGCTACGATGATGCCTCTGTACTTTATATGACAGACAGTCGTGGTGTAGAAAATTTACTCTATATTAATTTGCTTGAGCGCTTATCTGAAAATGACGAACGTTTGCTTGAAATCTATATGTATAACATAGGGTTAACTTTTGAAAACTTAAATTTACAGCTTGATTTACGCGAAACATCGAGGGAGCTTGTTTATAACTTAGCCAATGCCGTCGAAGCCAGAAGCAAAGAAACAGGGGCTCACGTACAGCGTGTTTCTCTGATCTGTGAAAAATTAGCCACATTAATGACCCTACCTGAGCAGGATATTTATATGATTAAAAATGCGTCACCCCTGCACGATGTAGGCAAAGTGGCGATCCCTGATAGTATTCTTCATAAACCAGGGAAATTGGACGCTCAAGAATGGGCGATCATGCAAAAACACGTTGAATACGGTGTTGATATTTTAAGTCGTTCAAAACGCAGTTTAATTATCAAAGCGAAAGAGATTGCCGGTTCTCACCATGAAAAATGGGATGGAAGCGGTTACCCAAACCAATTAGCCGGTGAAGGCATTCCTATCAGTGGCAGAATCACAGCATTAGCTGATGTGTTTGATGCTCTTGGTTCTAAACGCAGTTATAAAGATGCTTGGCCGGAAGAGACAATCAAACAAGAAATTGTCGCGCAAAAAGGAAAACATTTTGATCCGATGTTGGTCGATCTGATGCTGGCGCATTGGGATGATTTCATCACTATTCGTGAACAGTTTCCAGACTAGAATCTTTTTTGGAACCGAAAAATAGATCCGTTTTCAGGGAGTAGGATAGAGTGAAAAGCAACCAATTAAAGACGATTGTTGGCTTGTGTACGTCTAGCTTAGCCATCGTTCAGATTCCTTTTGTACAAGCACAAATTGATCCTTCAAATCCCAAACTTAATGAACCTAAACAAATGGTCGCACACCTTGGTGAACTCCCTGGACTGATTAATGCGGATGGTTCGGGGCCATTTGTCGAATTAGTGAGGTACATGGATAAGGTCGACCCTGATACAGAGATCCATATTGAAGTTTTCCCTTTGCATCGAGCTGTACATGGGGTCGTTAATAAGCAAGCTGACTTTGCCTTACCCGCGATTTATGTTGATGATCCTGAAGGAAAGTTACCATTTCGTTTTAGTACGAAGTCGTTCGGTTTAGTGGCACATGTTCTTTATACAAATAAAGCCAATCGAATCACGTCAGAACAGCTTTGGAGCCAGCCTGATAAATACTACGTTGAGGCCGTTCCTAGCTATATACCTTTTGAAGTTGCGCGCTCAAATAGCATCAATGCTTCACTACTTAAAGTAGCCGCTGGACGTATTGATGGATTTGTCTGGGCACAAGAAGAAGCGGATATTGCGCTGAAAAGTTTAGGTTTAGAGAATGTTTCACGCCAACACTTTGCCGATTTCAAGGATGTATTTGTCATTGCTCACGGCTCTAAAGGCGATGAGGTTGATCAATACTTAACGCGAATACTCTCTCAACTAGAGGAAAGTGGAGAGTTGAAAATACTCTATGATGCTATTCACCGTCCTTACGATGATTGGCAACCTTGACCCTCTTACTTTCTATCTATTATTACTTTCTGTCTATTATTACTGCATCATTTATTGCAGCATCATCATTAACAAGTTCAAGAGCCTTAGGGAGAGTAAAAACGTAATGAACACCTTGGCCAACATTAGAACTAAAATCTAGTTTTCCTTGTAATTTTTGAGTCGCTAGATTAAAGACAAGATTCAAGCCAAGCCCTGATCCGCCACGGCCTCTTTTGCTGGTAAAAAAGGGTTCAAAGATTTTATGGTGCAGTTTTGGTTCGACGCCACAGCCATTATCTTTATATTCTAAGAGGATATTCTCTCCTTCCTGTTTGAACGCAATAGTTATGATGGGGTTTTGCTCATCACTAAAAGCGTGGTTGACGCTATTCATCACTAGATTAGAGACTATTTGAGTCAATACTCCAGGTAAGCTGTTCATGGTTAGTCCTTCATCACCCTCTAGTACGGGTGTAACAGGGATTTTCCTGGTCTCGGGATGAAGACTAGCGATAAGCGCGCTTAATACTTGGTGGATCGAGAATTGACTACGACTCTCAGATACCTGATCGACCGCTGTTTGTTTAAAGTCTCGGATCAGTTTGGCAGCACGATTTAAGTTGCTTTCAAGCATCGTATTGGTTTCATTCATTCTCTGCATCAATTCAGAAAACTGCTGACTTGTGAGTGTTTGGTTGGCGAAGGCGCTATTTAGCTCTTGTGTTACCTCAATGATTACCGAACTTGCGGTCACCGCGATACCTAATGGCGTGTTGACTTCATGTGCCACCCCTGCAACTAAACCACCTAAAGCCGCTAATTTCTCAGATTCAATCAACTGTGTTTGCGTGGCTTTTAGTTGCTCAATACTGTTTTCCAGATCGCAAGTTCGTTTGGCGACTTGACGCTCTAAGTTTTGGTTGAGTTTTTGTAGTTCAAGCTGCGCCAGTTTTAGCTCGGTAATATTAATAGCTGTGCCCCGTAACCCGAGAAACATATCCTTCTCATATCGTGCTACTGCTTGAAACATCAAATAGTGCTTACAATCATTGATGATAATTGTCTCTTCACACATTGAAAACGAGCAGTGTTTAGTAATGGATTGGAGTAATTTTTTCATATCTCGCAGTGAGTCAATCTCTGAAAGTAGTGGCTTGCTATTTTCACTGATCTCTAAAGCTTGACGCATGGATTCGGAAGTGTAAATCAATCTGTCAGTACTATCCGTCTCCCATAACCAGTCTGATGAGACGTCCGTAAAATCGGCTAATCGTTCTTGTTCAAGTTTTATATTGCTGTACAACGTAGTTACATTTCCGGTGATTTTATTAGTCTCATCGGCCAGCCAAGTGAGTTCATCGTTATGCCCCATAATCCATTTCTTATGGGGAAGTTTTAGTGGTTTTGGCGGATGGCGAGGGTTGTACTTGCGCAAGTATTGAGCAATGGCGAAGACTCGTCGATTTACGCTCTCATGGAAAATCATCAAAATAGCGTAACAAATAAAGGCAGTCTTAATCGCGTTCACGACCAATATCAGTAGAAACTGCTTGATTAAGTAGTTGTAGATTTCTTGAGCATTAGACTCAACGTAGATCTCACCAATCTGCTCTTTGGCTTCCGTTTTTGGGTTGATATAAAGCATGGGATAACGGTGTGCGACTAATTGCTCCATCACTTTTTCTCCGGCACTGAATTGATAACCGCCAGACGTGATTTCCAAATAATCAATTTTAGGCAAGTTCACTAAGCCATCTAAGCGCTGTTGAAGCGTCACGAGATCATAATTCCATAAAGAAGTGGCAAGCAGTTCGGCATGAACGAATTCTATTTCGTGATGACGCTGAGCCACATCATCGAACTCTCTGTCATAGTCGAAATACGTTTGTGCTAACGTTGTCATCAAGGTGACAGCACCACTCAAAATGACAAGGAAAAAAATGATCCTGCGACCAATGCGACTCGATAGTGGGTTATCTATGCTTTCATTAAATGTTCGGCTTTTGTTCATCCTGCTTCTCATTTTTTTGAGTGATAATTTGAGTATAGATGTCACATGGGAAGTGTGAATAACATCTTATTGACTACACTATAAAAAATAGCCGAATCATTGGAGGCAGTTCATGCGTTGGATATGGATATTGTGTGTGATAAGTGCGCCCGTGATGGCGGGAAAAGTACTCTTAATAGAGAGCTACGAGCAAGGTTATGAATGGGACGCTAGCTATGTATCCGCCCTTAAGCAGTCGTTAACGCCTGCGCATGAACTGCATACCTTTGAGATGGACACCAAACGTGTACCAGCGAGCCGTTATTCACAAATCGCCGAACAAGCCTTTAGCCGATATCAGCAACTGAAACCACAGGTAGTGGTTTTAGGAGACGACAATGCGTTGGTTCATATGTTGCCGAAACTCTACAACGAGCCAATCTCAATCGTGTTTCTGGGTATTAATTCAAACCCACGAAAATTCATGGCTCAATACCAAGGGCAAGCCAAAGTGACCGGTGTTTTAGAGCGCCCCCTCTATGTGAAAACCATGGGAGAAATTGGCCGGATGCTCGATAAAGATAAACGTAAAGTATTGGTGTTATTTGATTCGGGTAGTACGGCGAGTATTGCGTTGGAATTTATGCAAACCCAAGCGAGTATGATTGAAAAGAATTTAGGCATTGCGACAGAGATAGCTTCGGTGGCGACAGAGAAAGAATGGCAGACAAGAATAAGCACAGCTAAAGAGCAAGGATTTGGCGCCATAGTCGTGGGGCTTTACCAAACTTTGGTCGATGAGAGCGAAAATAATGTGCCAGCGGATACTGTATTAACGTGGACAAACCAACATACAGAGGTTCCTTTATTTGGTTTTTGGGATTTTTCGATCGGTGCGGGCAAAGCGGCTGGAGGTGTTGTGTTAGCTGGTCGTGATCAAGGCGAAATGGCGGGCAAAACGGTGTTACGTATTTTAAATAATAATGAAGACGCAAGCCGCATTCCTATCCAAATCGGCCAACAAGGTCGTGCTATTTACCATCAGGGAGAAATGTCTCGTTGGGGGTTAAGCGTGCCGGAAGGATGGATGAAGATTGACTGACTTTGATGGGATTGTATTGAATTGTCGAATTCAGCATTACGTCTAAAATAAAAAAAGCAGAGAGGCGGTGACCTGTCTGCTTTTTCTTCATTACAGTTTATTAAACAGCCAATGGCATTTCATTTGATGGATCATGTTTACTGTAAACACGAATCAAACCAACCACAGCAAACACAGACATCAACAGCATCAATGCGCCAAGTGGCATCTGGTCATGAGCTGGAATAGCCGACGCTAAAAGGGTGGCTAAACCAGCCCCAAGGTTTTGCATACCGCCTAACACAGCACCTCCTGTTCCTGCATGGTAAGGCAGAGGTGTTAACGCTCCAGTGGTCGCTGCGGGAAAGAGAATGCCTGCACCGAGAAAATAGACGGTGGCACCACCAATTAATGTCAATGCGCTGGTTTGTCCCAACACTCCAGGAACAAACACCACCAATGAACCTAATGCTATCGCTACCAAGCCCACATACAAGGCGCTTTTTTCGTTGAAGTTCAACGCAATAACACTCGATAGCGCCGCACCAACTAAATAACCAGGGATCGGTAAGACAAACAATAAGCTGACGGTGGTGGCAGGCAGTTGCAAAACGCCACCAAGTAATACACCTGCAGCGGCTTCAAACACCGCGACGCCAGAGAAAGTCGCCACGAGACAAATTAAATACCCTTGGAAACGTTTGTCACTCAACACATAGCGATAGCTGTTTGCAACCGATTCGTGTCTGCGAGCCGCTTTAGGCAATGTTTCTACCATACTCGTCATCATAGTGATCACCACGGCAATCGCGAATAGGGATAAAAATAAGTAACTAGAGCGCCAGCCAAAACTTTCTGTTAAGTACCCACCAAGAACAGGAGCAATGAGTGGCGAAAAAATAACGCACATGCTGATAAGGCTATTGGCCTTATGCAATTCTGCTCCTGAGAAACAGTCTCGAGTAAGGGTTCGAGACATTGCGCCACCACACCCAATGCCAAGCCCTTGAATAAAACTACCGACCAAAAACCAATCGTATTGGTGAGCAAATAATGCGAGTAGCGATCCTGCAATATAAATCAGCAACCCAGCGATAATAATCGGTTTGCGTCCTAGACGGTCTGACAATGGACCATAGACAAATTGTGATAGTCCATAAGGGATTAAATAACATGCCATGACCGCCTGCAGTGATGCAGGAGAAACTAAAAATTCTCCCGCCATATGGCCAATGGAAGGGACGTACATCGTTTGTGTCATTTGGCCGACAGCGGTCAAAATCGCAATTAAAAATGTGAGTTTCACTAACGGAAACGATGCGGACATGGTCTATCTCCTGCACAATGGTGCAACTACGAAATATAATTAATATGAATAATGAAACTAATGACCAGCGTTAAAAGTATCGCTCTTTCGGCGCGAGATATTAGTGAGGCTAGGCGCTTTTATCAATCTAAAAGTGTGAAGTTGAGCAAGATAAAAATCTATGATTTGAATTAGAAAAACTAATCATTGTTCGGGTGGTTAAAGAGAAATGAAAGACGGTTCCAATGCCTGTGCTGAGTATGGCTCTTGGTGCCTGATAATGTACTTAGTTTTTCTATTGCTTTTGCGCTGAACAGTGACTAATATTTGATGTAAATGAGAATTAATATCATAAAGGTGTGATTAATGATGTTACCTTTACTTGCTGCATTATTATTTATAGTGGGACTTGGCAAAAAGTTGTCGGTTCCAAATGCGTGGCTCTTCTACTATGCACTTTCTGTTGTATTGTTAAGCTGGCTATTCAGTATGAACCCCATTTTTGTCCTGATCCCGTTGTTTATCTTGTCACCTTGTCTTATCCACTATCGACATATCAAGGCGATTAAAATGGCTTATGTGGGCTGTCTGCTGCTGTCTTTTTTCGTCTCTTGGCTTGTGTAAACCAATCCATGTCTTTTCTCGCCAGACATTCCAAGTAGTTTGGGGATAGTATTTGTGAAAATCATAAGGTAGGATCGCCGGCCTTTTTCTGATGCTAGGAGGTAGCGATGTTTATTGGTTTTGACTATGGAACGGCGAACTGTTCTGTCGCAATGATGCAAGATGGGCAGCCAACATTGTTACCCATAGAAGGTAAAAGCCACTACATTCCTTCGACAATATGCGCCCCGACGCGAGAGTCCATTTCTGAGCATCTGTTCCGTCATCATAATATTACGCCAAGCGATAAAATTGGTGAGCAAGTACTTCGCCGCGCGATCAATGTGAATAGAGAAGAGAGTATTGAACTTGCCGCGCAAGACATTGCCTTTGGCCAAGCGGCGCTCGATCTTTATCTGCAGGATCCGCGCGATATTTATTACGTTAAATCCCCTAAATCATTTCTAGGCGCGGCAGGTTTACGTGATGTGCAGGTCAGTTTTTTCGAAGACTTGGTGTGCGCCATGATGGTCAATATTAAGCATAATGCAGAGCAGCACCTTCAGCGCACCATCCAAGATACTGTGATTGGTCGTCCTATTAACTTTCATGGCCGAGGTGGTGAAGAGGCCAATCGACAAGCGGAATCTATTTTACAACGTGCGGCGAAACGCGCAGGTTTTCAGCACATCAGTTTTCAGTTTGAACCCGTTGCGGCGGGTTTAGAATATGAAGCGACTCTGGTGCAAGATCAAACCGTACTGGTGGTTGATATCGGTGGTGGAACCACCGACTGTTCATTGCTAAAAATGGGGCCGAGTTGGCGAGGTCGTGACGACCGCACCGCGAGTTTGCTTGCGCATAGTGGCCAACGGGTCGGAGGCAATGATCTTGATATCTATATTGCTTTCAAACAGTTGATGTCTTCTTTTGGATTAGGAAGTAAAGCCATTTCTGGCATTGATATGCCGATCACGCAGTTTTGGAACCCGATTGCAATTAACAACGTGGAAGCGCAACGTGACTTCTATGCTCAGCAAAACTTGGCAGCATTGAAATTGCTACACAAAGAGGCGCAGCAACCAGAAAAGTTGGCGCGTTTGCTGAAAGTCTATTTTGAAACGCTCGGCTATCAAATTGTACGCCGTGCAGAAGAGGCAAAAATTGCTCTATCTGATCTTACACAATGTCAGGTGGTGCTCGATCTTCTTTCTGAGCAGATCGAAGTGCAAATTGAGCGTGAGCAAATGATCGACGCCATTGAATCCCCTAAAGCGAAAATGGTGGAATTGGTCAAAGAAGCGGTTGAACAAGGTGGCGTAAAGCCGGATGTTATCTTTATGACGGGCGGATCTGCTCGTTCTCCAATATTACGCCAAGCGGTAGAGCAGCAACTGCCCCACGTACCCGTTGTCAGCGGTAACTACTTTGGTTCAGTGACTGCTGGTTTGGCTCGTTGGGCTGAGATTTGCTACCGCTGATATGAGCGCTTAGCGCTTCGTTTTTGATGCGTTGGGGGCCGGTAATGTTGCGAATGATCGTGCTTCATTAAAACATTACTGGCAACCAAGCTACCTAAGCTTATCAACCCTAATCCGATCCAAGTCAAAGGCGTTGGCATCTCACCAAAAACGGGAATCGCCAACAAGGTTGCCACGACTGGTGTTGCAGAGCCAAAGGCAGCGGAGCGTTCTGCGCCGAGTGTTGAAACTGCATATAAATAGGTAAATGCTGCAATGAGCCCTGCCCCGACACCTTGCAGCAGTGTGTGTCCCGCCAGTTCTTTCCACGGCCAATGTGCAAAATAGTGTGTGGCTAAGTAGCTATCGACGATGCCTAAAGTGATTAGAACGGCCAATAAAATAGTAGAAAGTAAAGCAACCCATCCCGCGCTGACGAGCGCATGCAAATTCGCTACCCGCGCACAAATCGTAAACATTGCCCACATCAGGCTGCCGGTTAAAAACATCAAATGTCCGGTCAAACGGTTTGACTCAAAATCAGTGGCACTTGAATAGAGGAAAATACCAACCCCTGCCACTACTAAAGTCAGCCCAGCGACTCGATGGCGACTTAACGGCTGTTTAAACAGCAACACCGCTATACCCGAGACAAACAGCGGCAGCACGCCCGGAACAAGCGCGCTACCATCAGAAACCGGAACGTAGTGCATCGCATGGCTTGTCACTAGTAAATAGGGCAATCCACAGCCAATAAATAGACCAATTAAGTAACGTATAGGTACATTTTGCAATTGATGTCGAGTTCTCCAAACCAATGGAGAGAGCAACAAAGCGGGCAGTAAAAAGCGCGTTAATGCAATATCCGCAGGGGTTAATAGGCCGCTGGCTCCTGCCTTTAAAGAGAGGAAAAAGCCGGACCATAATAACAGCGTGGTGCCTATCGCGAGGTAGCCATAAATCATAATTTCATTCACATCAATGGATGGTTTCTCACCATTATCTATGGTTCGGCTTACTTTTATCCGGCAAGTTCACCCTTATTGCTAGATGGTTTAGCACTTATCCGCTATAAATTAGCAAAATGTTAGTGGATTTCATCAAGGATCGAGTAATGGATAGAATAGACCGCCGCATGTTGACCTTATTACAAACAGAGGGACGCTTAAGCACCGCAGAGCTTGCAGAAAAGGTTGGATTATCCCCTTCTCCCTGCGCAAGACGCTTGAAACGATTAGAGGAGAGCGGGATCATTGATGGCTATCAAGCTCGCTTAAGCCGGCAAGCTGTCGGAGTTGGTATGACGGTTTTTGTTGAAGTTAGCCTGAATAATCATCAAGCCGCTTCCATTGATAGTTTTGAAGAGGCAATCAAAGAGATGGAAGAGGTGATCAGCTGCCATGTGGTTTCAGGTGCGTATGATTACTTGTTGGAAGTCGTTAGTGCCAATTTATCAGGGTATGAAGCATTTACGCGTCAGTTACAGCGGCTCAACAATGTAAAAGATATGCATACCCACCTCGCCATGCGTCAAGTGAAAGCCGCTACCGCGATGCCTATTTGGGTTTAGAGACAGCACTTGCGTGCTGTCTTCAGGGTCAGACGTGCTTATTCAAATTGAAATGACGCGAGAGAGTTTTTACTGATTTCGTTGGCAATCAATTGATGGATGGCCGTGGTAGGGTGCGTGACGCCCCAAAATACGTATTTGTCAGAGCTATGGTAAGCGCAATCATTGGTTAAGCTATGACGGTATAAGTAATCTAAAGCTGAATTGCGATTGATGTTGAGGCATGCATCGGTCGCATTTTCAAAGCCGTATTGCTGTGGATTGGCTGTGAGGTTTTCAAACAAGCTATGAGCATCAAACAGGATGATATTTACCCCTTGCATCTGATAATACAGTGCTTGTTGCTGAATAAACGCATTGAAGGTGGTGATCTTAGCGCTGACTTTCGCTATCTCTTCTGCTGTTGAATATTTAAATTGCGGGGCTTTGGTTGCATCGGGTAGGGTGAGTAGAATAATATTTTTGGCCCCTGAATCCACAAGACGAATCATCGCGCTGCTAAAATCTGCTTTGACTTCATATACTTCACGGTTGTAATTCATAAAGTCATTCAAGCCAAATTCAAGGGTAAAGAGCGTATTTTCTGGCTGGTAGTTTTTGGCCATTGTCATGTAATTTAGATAAGAGCTGACTTGATCGTTCACACCCGTCAGCGCGATATATTGATTACGCCCTGCGGCACCGCCAATCGCCCAGTTATATACAGGTAAATTGTGCATTTTTGCTAAATACTCTGTCCACACCAAACCATTGGAAAAGTGTCCTAAAAACCAAGAGTTAGGATTGGGAAATTTCCATTGTGACGCATTGAATATATTTCCTGTATCCGAAAGGCTGTCACCTATGGTCACCATTTTATTAATGACGGGTTTGGCATTTTGTTTATCGTTAGTCCAGATCGAATGATTGTATGAGAACCTATTGTCTGCTGCGAAATAAGTAATATCTGCAGAATCGTGACTGACGCCGAGCGTCTCTTCACAACGCTGTTTTATTTCATATTGTGAGGTGTCGGTATAAAACATATTTTTAAAGCGCACAGACGACCACCAGTAACCACTAATGGTGTAGTCATTTCCTTGTTCATCCAATGCCCACTCCCAATCTGTTGCTGGGTCATCATGATTGCCAGCGGGCCGATACCAACAGCGTACATAAGTGTAGGTTTGCTTATTTTGCGTATTCATTACGCCATAAGCGGTAACTGGTTCTGAGGTGGTATCCGTATTTTCTGCAATCGCCATGGAGAGTGGCAATATTGCGGTCATCAATAACGTCATTAGTTTCATATTTTTTTCTTATTGGTTTAGGCACGTATCTAATAAAGAATAAGTGCAAAAGTGAAATTAACAAACTGGTCAGACCTATTTTGGGTTTATGGTGTTAAGCGTCAATCAATAAACGACTATGTTGAACATTATTTGGTATTAAGATCAAACAATGAACTGTCAGTGAAGAAAATACGAAGGGGTTTTTATAAATCCTAATTTAGATAAATAACAATAAGGTTTTACTTTATTAATTTATCCTAATGTTAAATCTTAGTGACTTAATAAAAATATCAATAAAATTAGAGCCAGTCAATGTGTGTAAAAATCAAACAGTTTTATTGTGATTTTAAGCCACATTAAAAATCATTTCTCTTTGTGTTTGTTATTTTAAGATCTATTAATAATTCGCCACAAAGGTGCCAAAAAACCAATGTTCTTTTATTTTGTGGTCTGAAAAAATAAAAAATGGGTATTCATTTTCTTTTAAATACCGTGATAACAATAAAAATGCTTACGAGGTTTATATGTCAATAAACAGAAGAAAAGCACTTAGCGCTATTGCCATTATGTCAGGCTTGGTATGGAACACCGCTCAAGCTGACGTGAATCAGCCGCAAGGTTTGGCCATTGAAATGTTCAGTGAGCTTCAGGATGACAGCCAAATCAATTACTTCAATGCGAGCTATTGGTTACAAGGAGAGGTTGAGCCCCCGACACTAATGCAGATGCGTGACGATGTACTGAACCAACATATGCGCTATTTTGTCGATTTCAGTACGATTGAAGGTGAGTCGCAAAAGACAGAGGCGAAAGCATTGCTCAGGAAAAAACTGGGCTTAGCGTTTGCCAGTGACTTTTTGATCATCAGTGAACACAAAGGAGAATTGTTGTTCACACCGTTAGATGACGAGAATGATGCCAACATTCGTCTACTGGAAGCCGCCCCAATTGCCCATTCTCGTCAGCGCCGTAGTACGGCCAGTATGGTGTCAAATAGTGGTTCGGAAACGAACTCTTTGCCACACGTCGCGTTTTATTTGAATGTCAATCGGCCTATTACTGATAATGAATGTACGTTTAATAACTCACATCTTTGGGATCGAGGTACGCGAGTGTTTTGCGATAACCCCAATATCTCTTTGATCTATAGAGTTAATTTAGAGCGTTCATTACAATATGGCACCATTGGCTCTGCGACACCGGACGCGAAAATTGTTCGCATCAGCTTAGATGATGATACAACGGGTGCGGGGATCCATCTCAATGACCGTCTTGATTATCGTCAATCAGGTGCTGATTACGTGACATTAGATGCTTATTTCCGAGACTGGTCGACCGATGCCATCGCCCAAGACTACCAATTTGTATTTAACTCTTCGAACAACAAAGCGCAGATCTTAAAAACGTTCCCGAGAGAAAATCTCAATGCCGAATATGAAGTCAAAGAGGTATCCGGCTTCCAGCTAGGAGTGAGTGGTGGTGTCGAGGTTAGTGCTGATGGACCTAAAGGCAAGCTAGAAGCCAATGCCAGCTACAACCAAAGCCGTTGGTTAACCTTTAAAACGCACGATTATCGTGTTGAACGTAGCACCAATAATGCACAAAACGTCAGCTTTAAATGGAATCGTAGCCAATACGCGACTGCCGAATCGATGATGAATCGCTCTACGG
Source organism: Vibrio sp. B1-2 (assembly GCF_963888445.1). Taxonomy (NCBI): domain Bacteria; kingdom Pseudomonadati; phylum Pseudomonadota; class Gammaproteobacteria; order Vibrionales; family Vibrionaceae; genus Vibrio; species Vibrio sp. B1-2. The sequence goes on along the minus strand of NZ_CAWPJH010000042.1, from coordinate 158,932 downwards.
ATGCGCTGTGGGTCAATACTTATCCTGTGGATACCAACCGCATTAACCCGATTGGTTACGCGAGCTTCGTACCCAAAATGGATGTGATCTATAAAGCCGCTCCTAATGCAACAGGGACAACGGAATTTACCATTGATTCTTCGGTCAATATTCGTCCCATTTATAACGGTGCTTATAAGCATTATTATGTTGTAGGTGCGCATCAGTCCTACCATGGTTTTGAAAATACGACGCGCCGCAGAGTGAGCAAAAGTGCTAGCTTTACTGTCGATTGGGAGCACCCAGTATTCACGGGCGGTCGTCCAGTGAATTTGCAATTGGGCAGCTTTAATAATCGTTGCGTTGATGTGGCTGATAATGGCGCGCTCTCTGCCTCAAGCTGTGATGAAACCAAAAACTCACAATCTTTTATTTATGATCAGTTAGGTCGCTATGTGAGTGCAAACGACATCCATCAATGTTTGGATGGACAATCACTGGGTCAATTACAAACCTGTAGTTCGAGTTTAAGTCAGCGTTGGGAATGGATAGAAAACAGCGATAAGCTGAGTAATGTTTTCTCTCATGAGTTACTTGGTCATGATAAAACCAGCGGTGAGTTAGGTTTGTATGCTGATGGCAATGATCAGGTAAGTGTGCGCACCATTACCGCTTACACCAACGTATTTCATTCAGATAGTGAATCGGCCGTATTTGGGTTTACATCGGGTTCATTGGCCTTACAAGATGTTGGTCAATCGGGGACACTGTATATTCGCCATGGTGCTGCGATTGATGCAATTGGTACGCAAGCCAATGCGATGCAAGGCGGTGAAAGTGGTAGTTTGACTGAAATTGATCTGAAACGCGTTACGCAAATAACCGTTACTTCCGGTGAGTTCAAGTACGGTGGCAGCCATTTACTCCGTATGACTTTTAAGCTTGATGATGGTTCAACCAAAGTAGTGGGGTCAAAAGACTACGCAATCAGTACCCACGATGAAGTGTTTGAGCTGCCAGCCGGATCGGCAATTCGGCAAGTCAAGGTTTGGTCTGAAGGTTGGTTAGCCGATGGTATTCAATTTATTATAAAATAGCGCAATCAGTTCATGATTGAGTAGTAAAGAGCGCTCATGCTTTTGGCCTAGTTGGCTAAAAAGCGAGTGCTCTTTTTTTGTTGATTTAATGTTAATTTTATCTGTTGTTTTTTTCGATTCATTCACGAAGCTGGCAAGATGACATGAAATAAAGTGCTTTTCTTCTACAGTTAGGGTGCTCATCAGAGGTCTAATCTCTGGTGTGGTAACGGTAGGCTAGATGTATGCCGCGCCTAAACCAGACACTACAATAAGAAGGAATTTACTTTGAAAAGAACGATTATTATTGCTGCTTTTTGTCTGCTGAGTACCACGGCGCTGGCGGCAACCAGCACGGTGGCGTTAAGTAAGACAGGCTATACCCAAACCCAGTACCCTATTGTGTTAGTTCATGGCTTATTTGGTTTTGATACGCTGGCCGGAGTCGATTATTTCTACGGCATTCCGCAATCACTGACGAAAGATGGTGCAGAGGTCTACGTGGCTCAAGTCTCTGCAACCAACAGCTCTGAGCTAAGAGGTGAACAACTATTGCAACAAGTGGAGTCGCTTTTAGCTGCCACGGGCGCTCAAAAAGTTAACTTGATTGGCCATAGTCATGGCGGACCAACGGCTCGCTATGTTGCATCAGTTCGGCCCGATCTTGTGGCGTCTGTGACTAGCATTGGTGGCGTGAATAAAGGCTCAATCGTGGCAGATTTAGTGCGTGGGCACATTAAAGAGGGCTCCATTTCTGAAGCGATTACCGTCAAAATGGCGCAAGGATTGGCGGGTTTGGTTGGCCTTCTTTCTGGGGGAAGTAACCTAGAGCAAGATCCTTTAGCCTCCTTAGAAGCCTTAACTACCCAAGGTTCGCTAGCGTTTAATCAATACTACCCAGAAGGCGTTCCAAGCAGTGAATGTGGTGATGGTGAATTACTGGCTGACAATGGTGTTTATTACTATTCGTGGACAGGATCTTCGACCTTTACCAACCTCCTTGACCCAACTGATGCTGCGATGATGTTGACTGGGCTTGTCTTTAATGGCCCTAATGATGGTTTAGTCGGCGTATGCAGTACTCACTTGGGTAAGGTGATCCGCGATGATTACCAAATGAACCACTTAGATGAAATCAACGGCTTGCTTGGGATACACCACCTTTTTGAAACTGACCCCGTTACCTTGTATCGCCAGCACGCTAATCGATTGAAGCTTCAAGGTTTATAACTTCGAGGTTTATAGTTTCGAGGTTTATAACTTCAAGTTTTGTAACATCAAACTTTATAAGGATTGGCTATGAAAAAGCCCGCACTATTTGGTTTTGTCGTGATCATCTTGGGGAGCATCGGTGCGGTGCTTTTTCTGCAAAAGCCAGTATCATCACAGAGCGCGTTACAAACGCCATCTCAACAAGATACGCAGATAGACAGCGCATCGAGTCTTGATTTAATTCACTATTTTATCTCTACGTTAGGAGAGAGCTCATTGCCTGAGGTTGAGCTGCGCATTGCCCAGCATGCTGAGCAAGATGAGGGCGTGGTGATCGATCCAATGCTTTTTGAACAGTTTATCCAATACAAACAAGCATTAGCTGAGTTAGAGGCTAATTCTTCCATCGCCAATCTCGATCTTGCTACCTTAGCTGAGATCAATCAGCAGTTACTGAAAATACAAAGTCAATTTTTTAACGTTGATCAGCAAAGTATGCTGTTTGGTGAAGAGAATGCGTTGCGAAATTTAGCATTAGAAAAGCTGCGCATTAAAGCTCAAGCAGTAGATTCATATGATGAGCAGTTGCAGTGGCAAACGTTATTAGCGCAGCAGCCAGAATACATTCAGCGCAGTGAACGCAATGTACAACTACTGCCAGCACTCAACGCGAGTCGCCATTTGTCCACGCAAGAGCAATACTTAGCTTGGAACGAGTTGGTTGGCGAACAAGGAGCACAGCGGTTAACGCAGCTTAGTGAACAACGAGAGCAGTTTTCTCAGCATCTCGAAAACTATCTACAACAGCGTTCGGCGGTGCTTGAAAATACGCGCTTGAGCCAAGATGAAAAAAATCAGCAAATTACGCAACTGCGTACCCAAACGTTTGAGGTCAAACAACTCAAACGCGTCGAGGCGTTGGAAAGGTTAAGTGATCAATCGCTTTAATTCTGTTTATCCAATAAAGAAGAGCGCGACCGAAGCCGCGCTCAAGTTTTCTAAGAGAAAATAGAATAGGTGGTTACAAATTCACCACAATGGTGTTAGTCACTGTTGCACCTTTGTCATCCATCACTTTAATTTTCACTTCATGTTTTCCAGAGCTTGGGAAAATGGCGGTGAAGAGTTTGCCACGTTTTATTTTTCCATTCGGCAGGGTCCATTCCGTATCGACAATACGCCCATCGCTATCGCTGCTGGTCGACCACATTGTTACCCAGCGTCCAAGGTGGATGTACTTAGCACTGGCTTGCGGTAATGCGTTAGGCACTTCAACCTGTGTTGTACGCGTAGTGGTGTTGGTTGCGCCTTTATCATCCGTTACGGTTAGGCTTACTGTGTATTGCCCTGCTTTGGTGTAGCTCCAGCTTGGCGCCATTTCGCTGCTCATTTGGCCGTTACCAAAATCCCATGCGTAACTGACTAGCTCGCCATCTTCATCATGGCTGTAGTTGAGAGCACTGACAGATAAACCGTCGGTTTTAAGCTCAAAGTTGGCGACAGGAGCTTGGTTTTGTTCGCTGACTTTTGATAAGCGAATTACGCCGTACTCATTGTCTTGGCCTTGGTTGAGGATGTCGATCATCAAGCCAAATTCCGTTAACTTACGCCCAGCATCTGGTACTAATGGTGAGCTGTAATCCACGCCATCAGAGAAATTACCATTACCGATTAAGCTTGTGTCTTCGAGTACATCACCACCGGCAGCGACTAAACGTAGAGGTGTTTGATCTTGCAATGAGAAGGTTGCATCTCGCACTTGGAAGCGCGTTTGTGCGGCTTCACCGGTTTTTGACCAAACCAATGCGTTTTGATCCGCATCGACGACACCTAACCAACCTTCACCTGGGTGATTACCTACCCAGTTATCCGTGTAAGATTCATCCACATACCATACCAGTAGGCCGGGTTCGAAAGTCATCAACTGACCCATGCGTTTGATATTGGCTAAGCCTTGGTCGACGTCATTGTGGCTACGCCATTGCAGTAAATAATAGTGTGGCGCTTCATGGAAGCCATTGTTGGTGGTGTAACCTTTAAAGGCGAAGGTAGATGTTCCTTCGGCATCATCAATAAGGGTCTGCTGCCCGTCGACCTCTAACTGTAGGTTATCAAGGTAAAGACCTTCCATGGCTAAGCCGCCATCAGTGACATAGTCAAAGCTGAGTGTCACTTCTTGGCCTGCCCACTGGGAGACGTCAAATATCGCATCAACCCAGCCATCCGACTGACCAGCAATAGCAGGTACAAGCCCTGTATTGTACGGGTCATCCATGGTGGTGATGTTACCTGCAATCGCTTTACCATTGAGCAGTACGCGTGCAAAGTCGTAGTCTTTTTCAATCTGATACCATGCTTTAAAATTCAGCGTAGCTTGTTCACCTGTAGGGATAGAAAGCTTACGAGACATGCTATTTTTCAGATCATCGCCTCGGTTTGAATAAAAAGCGGACGAACCTTGATAAGGCTTCACCCCATCAACACGCTTCAGTGGTAAATCAATCTTCACCATATTTGGTCGAGCATTGTCAGTGGTTTGGAATAGGGTAAATACGCGAGGATTTTTCTCTAACTCTGCAATCGAAATTTGATCGTCATTGATCCAACGACCACCGACCGCTTTTTGTAAGAACTGTTTAGACCAAGAGCTGAATGCCGTCGGTTGTGTTCCGCCAATTTTTCCGGCCCAACTGCCAGAAGACATGATAGACCAATAGGAAACTGGCTCACCTTTACCTGTGTATTGGGTATCGTATTCGTCAGGCAAACCTAAATCGTGGCCATACTCGTGTGCGCAAACCCCAGCGGCCGCATCAATCGGTTGCATGGTGTAATCAAAGGCGGCATATTGGCCGTTAAAGCGATCTGGAAGCGTACTTTTTGTGCCTTGAAGGACATAAGGTTGGCCGAGATTATAACGGTGGGACCATATGGCGTCAGGTCCAAGCACACCGCCGCCGGCTTCTTCACCAACGGATGCATGGAACACCATCAAGTGATCGATTACGCCGTCCGGTTCGCGGAAGTTGCCATTACCATTGTAATCGTAACGATCTTCAATATCGTAATCGGCCAGATTAATACTAGGGTCTTGCGCCAGTTGGTTCAGTGCTTCGCGCACCAACTCTTGCGCATTCATATCTTTGTCTGTTGTTGCAGAGTTGCCCCCGTAAAACGCGGCGTTTTTAGACGCGCGATACCAACCTGCGGCTTGCCCGGCCACACTGTAGCTTTGCCCAGACTCGCTTTCATAATACTGACGCATCGAGATGAAATTTTCTCCATTAGGGCCTGCATAGCCCGCATCGGAAAAAAGCAGATCTTGATAGTGAGGTGGATTGTAGCTGGCATAGAGCATTTCAGTATGCTCTTTGGTCAGGCGGTTATCGTTCCAAGGTAAATCGGGAAAATCAATTAAAAGCGCTAATACCTTATCGGTGCGTTTGGTGCTGATATCGAGAGCAAAAACGCTGGCTTTTTGGTGGCCTTTTTGTTTTTCAATGGTCTTTAATACCCGTGCGCGTTGCTCAAGAGCTTGCTTACCAAATTGCGCATCGCCGTGGAAGCCCGATTTGATTTTCTGCTCTAAATAACGATCCAAGGCATCGCGCTTGATTGCATCGGTAGCATTGGCATCCACAACACCGTTACGCACTAACATTTCAATGAGTTTATCTTCATTGACTACCCCTAAATCAATCGGGGTGTGCGCATAAGCACTGACGTTAAATAGTGTTACCATTGCTGACGCAAGCAAGGTTTTCCTTATGTGTTTCATCTGCTTTCCTTATTTTTCTTTCTGTATTTATGGTATTAACAATTTCACTGAACTGATTTCCATACGACTGAGCGCTATAGAGAATAAATGGCTTTCATCGCCATAAAATAGAATTCATGGACGCAATGAGTGGCTGGTATATTCTTATCTAGGCAAGTTTTCTGAGTGTTATTCAGTGAAGATTGAACGGGTGATTTAGTCGCTCTTCGGCGGAGAAATACACGCTTCTTCTTGATGAGTTGTCGAATTGAGAGACTTTTCTTTGTGGTGTTTTCTTTGTAGATAAAGGGCAAGTGCTTGTTGTTGCTGTTCTGATGTCAGCCCTTCACATATCACACCTCGTTCGATTAATGAGGCGAGCAACCGTTCATCATCAACTGAAGATTGAGCAAGGCTAATTGATGAGTAACTAATTAATAAAAAATAAATTAAATGTTTCACAGTATATCCATATAATGTGTGAATTATTCGTAACAATCTATATATCAGTCATACGCATAGCAAGTGTAAATAATTGTTGTTTTGAAATAACATCATATTTTAAACATAACTAGTTAACATTTGGTTTGTTTTTAATTGATAAATATGTCGGTTCTTTATTCTTAAATTTAGAATTAATAATTGATGGATTTGTATTTTATTCTTAGTGATAAAGATGAAATTCTTTAGATAAATAAAGTGATAGGTTAGAATTCAATCGAAAGTAAATGTTGGGTCAAAACCAACAATGACTAATAATAGGTTTAGTATTTTTAATAATATGAACTTTGCTAAAAGATGATCTTAGTTCAATAAATAATTCATCATTTAAGCCTGCATTTAAGAGTCATTAACTTGTGGCGTTGATGAGCCAAGTGGCAAAGGTATCGTTGCCTGGACACCTTGCAGCCATTGAGCAAACGTGCTTTATTGAAATCAGTGACTGATTATTTTGGAATGTTTGCATTATGTGCCGCTGGCTCGCCTACCAAGGAACTCCTATCTACCTCGATCAACTGGTTTATCAACCGGAACACTCTCTCGTGCACCAAAGTTTAGAAGCGCGTAAAGCGGTCACCCGTGTCAACGCTGATGGGTTTGGGCTGGGTTGGTATACCGAACGCACTACACCCGGGCAGTTTCATGAAGTCTTACCCGCTTGGGGAGATGAAAACCTGCGATCCTTAACGCATCACATTCGTTCTCACCGTTTTATGGCACATGTGCGTTCGTCCACCGGAACGCAGGTTTCCCGTTCTAACTGTCATCCGTTTATTTTGGATCACTGGATGTTTTTACATAACGGGCAAATTGGTGAGTTTGAAAAAGTGAAATTCGCCTTAGAACGGCAGCTACCGGAATCGCTATACGTCAAGCGTGTTGGGACAACGGATAGTGAATTGATTTTTTTATTGATGATGAGTAATGGGTTACGCAGTCAGCCAGTACAAGCCATTACGACCACGATTGGTCAAATTGCGCAGGCTTTGGCGGAGAAACAGATAGTCACACCTTTTAAAGCTTCGATTTGTATCTCTGATGGGCAAGATTTTTGGTTAGTGCGTTATAGCTCTGATGGTAATCCGCCGACCGTGTTTAGTAAAAGCGAAGACGATAATATGGTGGTTGCGTCAGAACCCCTTGATAGTGAAAGTGGTTGGCAAATGATTGAGCCGCAAACCATTACTCATGTGATTGGCACTCAATGTACTGTGTATCCGATCACTTAGTTAGTGGTGGAAAAATTAGTAATGTATTGATATATAAGATCTATTGGTTAATCGATTGCTCTCTCATGAGAGCAATTCTTTTTTGAAGTAAGATCCTGGTTTCTGTGCATTAAGTTTCATTTTGTTGATGTGATTCTGATATAAATCGCGACTCATTCATTTCTATGATCTATAGAGAGTCGTTACTATGCGTATTGCTCCGGTTCCATCTATTCATTCCCCTCGTCCCAAACCTAATGCTTTGCTATTGGCATTATCGTTAGCAGGATTACCGTCTTTTTCTTATGCATTAGATGCCTGCCAGTTTAATGATATCACCCAAGCACAAGAGCCAATTTTAGCGATTAAAAATGCACAACCAGCCTGTTATAACTCGTGGTTTTATACCGATAGTAAAGCCATCTTGGGTCTATACAGTGAAAATAGTATAGACAGCATTAACCGAGCGCTGGCGTTAGAGGTTTCGCAATATCAAGGAACAGAAGCGCAAGCCAAATCTATTGCTAATCTGGGGGAGTTTATCCGTGCCGCGTATTATGTGCGCTATGGTGTAAAACAAGATTTTGGTGATTATTCGGATCAATTGAGTAATGCGATTGCGGATACGATCAACCAGTTTATGTTATCGCCTTATAGTTTGAGCTTAGGTCGTGAACAAGTGGCGGCCATGTCGAGCTTAACGTTAATGGTCGATAACGTGAAACGCCTACCTTCAACGATGGCGAATTTCATCGTGCTATTGGACGCCTTTAACCCACAAACGGCGCAAGATGTGCAGTTTGTTGATGGTTTAAATAACTTATTTCGATCCATGAGCGGCCATGCTTCGCGTGATGATTTTTATCAAGACATTGAAGCCCATCCAGAATATTTGGAGACACTGTATCGTTTTGCCACTGAGCATGATTGGGCGTTAGGAACCGATGCCGATTTCATTTTGTACAATGCGGTGCGTGAAACGGGGCGCTTACTGGTTAGCCCTTACCCAAACACCAAAACTCGAGTCATTGCGATTTTAGAAAAAGTATTGGAACGTTACCCGCTGGGTGGACGTAGCGATAAACTCTGGATTGCTGCGGTTGAAATGCTTTCTTACTACGCGCCAGAGACATTGGAAGCGCTTAATTTAACGCAAGCTAAGCAGCAACTTGAACAGCGTATCATGCCAAATCGTCATCAATGTGATGGACCTGCCATTATCCGTTCGCAAGGCTTAACACCACAACAAGCAGAGCAAGCGTGTGAAATTTTGAATGAGAAAGAAGCCGACTTCCATGCCGTCGCGAATACCGGTTTCACGCCCGTAGCCGATGATCTCAATCAACAAGTGGAAGTGGTAGTATTTGATAGCAACGAAAGTTATGTCAGTTATTCCAACTTCTTGTTTGGCAATACCACTAACAACGGCGGGCAATACCTTGAAGGCAACCCGGCTGATGCCAACAACACAGCGCGCTTTGTCGCTTATCGATATGCGCAGGATGAGGCGTTGTCTATTCTCAATTTAGAGCATGAATATGTGCATTATTTGGACGGACGCTACAATCAATACGGTTCATTTTCTCTCAATTTAAGTGAAGGCCATATCGTGTGGTGGTTGGAAGGCTTCGCTGAATACATGCACTATAAAAAAGGCTATCAAGCGGCGGTAGACTTAATTGCCGAGAAAAAACTGAGCCTCACGCAAGTGCTAGCCACTACTTATCAAAATGACACCAATCAAATTTATCGCTGGGGCTATTTAGCGGTTCGTTTTATGCTGGAAAACCATCCGAATGAAGTGGATCAACTGCTAGCGCTATCACGTAGTGGTGATTTCAAAGCATGGGCTGAGCAAGTGAAACGGATCGGCAAAAGCCTAGACAGCGAATTTTCAACTTGGTTAGACACTTTGACAACGGACAGTGGTAATCCAGACGATCCGACTGTACCGCCAATTCAACCAGAAGACACGATGAATCATTTAGCGTTAGGGCAGAGCGTTACCTTGTCGGGTGAGCAGTACAGTGAACAACTCTATTATATTGATGTTCCAGATAATATCAGTGAATTGTCGATTAATATTAGCGGTGATGGTGACGCCGATCTTTATTTAAGTTATGAAAAAATTGCGCATTATTATGATTATCAAATAACAAATTTTGAACTGCATAGTAATGAAACAATTGCACTAGAGAAACAAGCCAATGGTACCGTTTTACCGGGTCGCTATTATTTTAGTATTACGGGTAGAGAAGCTTATCAGCGTGTTGAATTAAATACGAAAGTAAGTTACGCCATGACCGATAATACGCAAAAGCCTAGTGATGATTTAGCACCTGTTGTTCTCGAAAATCGTCAGCCAATGACGTTGGGTATTCATCAAACTCGCTATGCAGCGATTTATGTACCAGAGGGAATGAGCAGTGTCAAAGTTTGGCTCCAGCCTATTGATGAGATGGCAGCCCACAATGTTGATCTTTATGCAGAAAGCGAGCACTGGCCTACATTGACTCATTTTGACCAAGCGTCTAAGCGCTCTGATAGTTATGAGTATATCGAACTGCCAGTGACACAAGCGGGCTATGTCCATTTCATGCTTAATGCACAGCAAGCCAATAGCCAAGTCGAGCTCTATGCAACTTATGAATAACTAATGAATAAAAAGAAGTGTAAAAGCACTTCTTTTTATTAAAATCATATAATTAGCCAGAAAAGTAATAGCTATATTAACATTTTTTAATTTAATCTTTACTTAATAATAATTTGATCTTGTGGGAAGAATATAAATTAACACTCTATTTATTTCTTGAAAGAATAGCATTCGGTGATATTGTGTTTTTATGTAGAGTTATTACTCTATGTTGTAATTAAAAATATTAAGGGTTCATTATGAGATATATAACACCCGTTTCATTACTGCTTGTGGCCACTATTATGGGGTGCAATTCAGAAGAAGCGACAACCAGTAGCACCAGCCAATCCAATGCTGATGCGATTGCACAGCAAAAAAGAGCGTTAGCACTGCAACTGAGTGAAAGTTACGCCGAGCTTGAAACCACACTTAAAACTGAAATCAGCGCGCAAAACCTATCCATTTCTGTTTCCACTTTGTTTGAAGAGCAGCCTGATTCCGATTTTAGTCAACAGATGGTTGTAGCAGACGCGCAAATTCGTTCAATGAAAGGCATTGAGGATTTTACTGAGCAGTTGCTGCAACTGCGTATTGCCGATGCGTCGATGATTAAAGAGTGGCAAGAAGGGCAAAGCCCGTTGTTTGCTTTTGAGCCCAAAGGTAATGATGCGTCTTGGCAATATATTGAAGCGTTTGATGTGTACGGACAGGTGCATCAACTGGACGTATATCAAATGCCAGATGTACCCGTTTTCGTGGTTGATAGTAATAGCGAAGTAGAATTGCGCGCAGGCTTACAAGCAATGCGTGCACAGATGAACGCATTGGGTCAATCGACCACATTGACCACAGTAGAAAGTGGTAGTGTCGCCGCGCAAGCGATGGCCCGCAGCAGCGATAATAGCGCTGAGCCTATTTCCACCACAGTGCTGAAAAAAATTCGTTTAGCGGATGACAAAGAACCGTGGATCTCTGGAGCGGCTGAAATTTATGCGATTGTTACAGGCATCAATCCAAGCCGAGATGAACCGACCATTGACTTAGTTGAAATGCCTTATTTGGATTACGACAAGCAAGATTACTTCCCAAATCAAGTGATGATCCAATGGTCTCGTTACCGTTGGGGCGCAGCCGATCTTATCTTGATGGAGCAAGATGATGGTACCGATTATAAAGAGCTGGCTAAACTACTCGTCAAAGTAGCGGAAGAAGTGCTGAAGCTTATCCCTGATCCAGAAGTGCAGGCGTATGCGATTATTCCGCAAATCACGGGCAAGATCATTGATGCGATTCCCGATGGTTTACTGGTCAACGACGACGATTATGTCGATGTCTTTTACACCTTGATGCAAGACACCAGCTATGTTGATCATCCTGGAGCGAGTGGTAACGCAGTGGCCACTTTTGAGCCTTTGACGATTAACCCGACACGTCCATAACATTTCTCTCCCCCTACAAAGCGAGCGCGAATCTCTTATTAGCGCTCGCTTTTTCGTCATTCTTGCTGCTTCTGATCATCATGGCCGATTTTGATGTGAATAGGGTTGCTTGAACGACGGTCAACGATTATATTACTCGAACTTAATGCGAATGCTTATCAAAATCTGTCGCAGTTATTTTAAATGGGAACCTATATGAAATCGTTGTTTAGTTTGGCAGCACTTGGCTTGCTTACCTCTTTTACTCTCAGTGCTAAAACCGTTTCTGTGGATCATCAACTCGGTACCACGACGATCGAGCAAAATCCGCAACGTGTGGTTGTCATTGGTTTGGGTGCGTTAGATACGTTAGATCGCTTTGGTATTGAACCTGTCGCGGTATCTAAAGTGACTGAACTGCCGAATTATTTAGCGAAGTACAACAGCGATACATACGCACCTGCCGGTTCTTTATTTGAGCCTGATTTCGAAACCATTTATATGCAAAAACCGGATGTGATTGTGATTGGGCCGCGCGCTGCAACCAGTTATGACGAGCTATCTAAAATTGCACCAACTATCGTTTTTGCAGCCGATGCAAGCCAAGGCTACTGGCAGAGTACACAACAGCAGTGGCGTAATCTAGGCAAAGTCTTTGCTATTGAAGACCAAGTGGAAGCCAAAATTGAAGATTTAGATAAGCAGTTTCAAGCACTTCGTAGCTTTAATCAGAACAACCAAATCGATGCGCTCACAGTGATGAGCTCTGGCGGTAACATTACCGCTTTTGGGCCTGAATCACGTTTCTCGGCGGTGTATAAAGATTTTGGATTCAAAACGACTGTCGATAGCATCAAAGCGACACGCCATGGCGATCTAATCTCTTATGAATTTATTCGCGAACATGATCCTAAAACCTTATTGATCATTGATCGTGATACGTTGGTCAACAAAGGGCAAAGTCACACTCGCCAAGAGTTTGAAAATGACCTGATCAAAGCGACTGCGGCCTACAAAAATAAAAGTATGGCCTTTTTAGACCTTAATGCTTGGTACCTATCCATTTCTGGTGTGACTGCTACAGAGCAGATGATCAGCGACGTTAGAAATGCTGTACACATTCACTAATTTGCCACAAACAAGCTGAGGTTAGCTTTGAAAAAGTTATTGCTTGCTTTGTTGGTAGTCAGCCTATCTTCACTGTTTGTGGGGGTAGGCAATCTATCACTAATGGCATTACTGCAAGGAGATGCCCATGCTTGGCAACTGCTCTTTACCAGTCGTTTGCCACGTTTGTTGGCGATTGTTTTAGCCGGGGCAGGGCTCAGTATCGCGGGTCTTATTATGCAGCAAATCAGTCAAAACCGATTTGCCGCGCCTTCTACCTCCGGTACCATTGAATGCGCCATGCTGGGCTATGTGTTGAGCTTAGTCTTTTTTGGTCACGGTGAAAGCTTGTGGCTTATTTTCTCGGTTTCGATTGCGGGCACTTTGCTGTTTGTCCAACTGATTCAGCGCGTGCAGTTTAAAAATGCCATTTTTGTCCCTTTGATCGGCATTATTTTTGGTAATGTGGTGGAATCCGCCGCCTCCTTCATCGCTTACAAATACGATGCGATACAAAACCTTTCTAGCTGGACGGTAGCCAATTTTGCCAATTTGCTGAAAGGGGATTTCGAACTGCTCTATATTGCGATTCCGGTTGCCCTCTTTAGCTATTTGTATGCGGCGCGAATTTCGGCGGTCGGCATGGGTAAAGATTTTGCTGTGAACTTAGGGCTTAACTATCAGCAAGTGCTGGTGATTGGCGTTTGTTTAGTGTCGGTGATGTCTGCGACGGTTGTGATGATTGTAGGTCAACTGCCTTTTTTAGGGTTGATTGTGCCTAATTTAGTCAGCCACTATTACGGCGACAACTTACGCAAAAATATCCCTCGTACGGCCATTTTCGGTGCATTATTGGTGCTGCTATGTGATTTGGGCGGCCGTTTGATTATTTTCCCCTATGAAGTGCCGATTTCGATGATCATCAGTATTCTCGGTGGCAGTGTATTTATTGTGTTGCTGTTGCGAGGCCAACGCCATGGGTAAGTCTGTATGTGCGAGCATCACTTTTCGTGATCATACCAAACTGTGGTTACTGGTTTTGGCTTCTCTGCTTTTTGCTGGGTTATTTATTGGTGTTGGATTGAACGCCGACAACTATCACTATTTTCTTTCTCGTCGTGTACCCAAAGTATTGGCGATGGTGTTAGCGGGCATTGCCATTGCGCAGTCCTCTCTAGCGTTTCAAACCATTACCCACAACCGAATTTTAACGCCCAGCATCATGGGGTTTGATTCACTCTACCTGTTTGTGCAGGTGTTAGTGGTGACTCTTTTTGGTGGCCTAAGTAGCTACGCGCTCAATGCTTATCTCAATTTTTCGTTGTCCGTTGCTGCCATGTTGCTGTGTTCTAGTTTGTTGTTCGCTTTTTATTTTCGTAAGCAGCAGAGCAACTTAATGGTGTTGTTGCTATTAGGAGTCATTCTGGGACAACTGTTTTCCAGCATTTCCTCCTTTTTGGTCATGCTGATGGATCCGAATGATTTTTCATCGGTACAGTCCAATATGTTTGCGAGCTTCAACAACGTGAAAGTGGAACTTGTGTATTGGGTAACACCGTTACTGCTGTTGGTTTGCTTTGGCCTGTTTCGCCTGCATCGCGTGTTGGATGTTTTATGGTTGGATAACGATAACGCGGTCAGTTTAGGGGTGGATGTACGCCGAGTGACGCACCATGTGTTGATGCTTAGTGCGGTATTAATTGCTATTTCTACAGCTTTAGTTGGGCCCGTGATGTTTTTTGGCTTATTGGTCACCAACTTAACGCGCGAGTGGTTTCGTTCATACCAACACCGAACCTTATTGATTGGTTGTTCCGCGATGGCGGTGTGTGCATTGCTTTCTGGTCAATGGGTGGTTGAAAAAGTATTCCAGTTTGAAACAACGCTGAGTGTGGTGATCAATTTCATCGGAGGTCTCTATTTTCTCTCCCTCCTTTTACGTAATAAAATGGTTTAATTTCATATGATTCAGCTAGATAAACTGACTAAAGTGTTTGGCCAACAAGCCGTTGTGGATAAGGCCTGTGCGCAGTTTGAAAAAGGCAAGGTCACTTCAATTATTGGCCCTAATGGCGCAGGGAAAAGTACCTTACTGTCAATGGCCAGCCGTTTGGTCAGCCGTGATAGCGGTAAAGTTTGGATTGAAAGCAAAGAGCTGGTTGAGTGGGATACTAAGGCGTTGGCTAAAAAGCTGTCGGTTCTGCGTCAAGCCAATACTCTGACCATGCGTTTTACCGTGAAAGAGCTGGTGGCTTTTGGCCGTTTTCCTTATTCGCAAGGTAAATTAACGGCCAACGATCATGCGATGATTGAACAATCGATCGAATATCTTGATCTTAAAGCGATAGAAGATAAATACCTAGACGAACTGAGTGGCGGCCAACGCCAACTGGCCTTTATTGCCATGGTGATCGCCCAAGATACCGATTACATCTTTCTCGATGAACCGTTAAACAACCTCGATATCAAACACTCATTGCAGATCATGGCCACTATTCAGCGTTTGGCACATGAGTTGAATAAAGCGGTAGTCGTGGTGATTCACGACATCAATTTTGCATCCTGTTACTCCGATTCCATCATTGCGCTGAAACGAGGCCAAGTAGTAGCAACTGGCACAGTACAAGAGGTGATTCAATCGTCGGTTTTGAGCGATATCTATGAAACGCCGTTCAACGTATTAGAAATAGAAAGCAAGCGTATTTGTATGTATTACACCCATTGATGCGGTTTAACTGCCGGTGTGCGTAACGTTACGAGTACTGAACAGAACGCTTTCGATTCACCGTAAGCCCCCTTTTTACTGCCTAATGTTGTCAACGCAAAATGGTGGAAGCGCAGATGTTTACTGCGCGCTACAGGATGGACTTAAATATTGATATATTTCTCACTTCAAAAGAAATAATAACTTGCCTCAGATCAAGAAAAAATCGTTTGGCATGATGCTGAAACTAAAACAAAGTTGAAAGATTAAAAAATTATTGAATAATGAGGGTCACGTAAACCAAGAAGTTGTATACTTCAACACTTAGTCTAAAACAGGAAACTTACCCCATGTCGAACTCGTTTGTTTTGGTTATTAACTCTGGCAGCTCATCACTGAAGTTTGCGGTGATTGATTCAAATACGGGGGATGCCGTACTGAGTGGTCTAGGTGAATGCTTTGGGCTTGATGATGCCCGTATGAGCTGGAAGTTTAACGGAGAAAAAGCCAATTGTGCGATTCAAGGTGAAGCGAATCACCACCTGTTGGCGGTTGCAAAACTGGTTGAGCTTGTGAAAAGCTACGGCTTGATTGATGACGTCGTTGCAATTGGACACCGCGTAGTACATGGTGGCGAGAAGTTTACTAAGACCGTTAAGTTAGACGAAAAAATCGTCAACGAAGTTGAAGCGCTTAGTGATTTAGCACCGCTACACAATAAAGCACACGCGATTGGTATGCGCGCGGCAATGCTAGCGTTTCCTGAGTTACCGCAGTTTGCTGTTTTTGATACCGCTTTCCACCAAACCATGCCAGCAAAAGCCTACACAGGTGCGATTGCAAAAGAGCTATACACTGAGTTTGGTATTCGCCGCTATGGTTTCCACGGAACCAGCCATTATTTTGTGAGCCGTGAAGCGGCAAAAATGATCAACAAGCCAGTTGAAGAAAGCAGCTTTATTTCTGTTCACCTTGGTAATGGTGCGTCAGTGTGCGCAATTAAAGATGGCCAGAGTGTCGATACCAGTATGGGTTTTACACCGCTTTCCGGTTTGATGATGGGCACTCGCTGTGGTGACCTTGACCCCGGTATCATTGAATTTCTATTGAAGAAGGGTTGGACGCAAGAACAAGTGTTTAATTCATTGAACAAAGCCTCTGGTTTCTTGGGTGTTTCTGGTTTAACCAGCGATGCACGTGGCATTCTAGAAGCCATGGAGCAAGGTCATGAAGGCGCTACATTGGCCTTCCAAGTCTTCACCTACCGTGTGGCGAAATACATCGCGTCATACCTTGCAGCGCTTGATTCGCTCGACGGTATTATTTTCACTGGTGGTATTGGCGAAAACGCATTGCCTATTCGTCGTGAAATTCTACGCAACCTGAAAATTCTTGGTTTTGTGGAAGATGAGCAAGGCAACGAGCAAGCTCGATTCGGTAATGCTGGCATTATCGCAAAATCAGACATGCTAAATGCAGTAGCGCTTGTGGTACCAACCAACGAAGAATTCGTGATCGCCCAACAGTCGGTTGAGTTGCTATAATTAAATTTAAAATCAAATAGATAAAAGCGAGCTTAGTGCTCGCTTTTTTTGTACTCATATGTTGGATAGACCATCGCTAAGGATGTGCATGGCGACACACCCATTACTAGCTCTATTGACTTCTACAATTCATTTTGTGCCCCACAGCATGTTTCATTAGCAGCAGTAATCGCTTACTAATCCTTATTTGAAAACACCTTCAATAAGTTATTAATTGCTTATGAGAGTCACTTAGTTCGAACTTAGCCCAACATCTAAAAAACCGATTTAAACATTGTCGTTTTTGTTCAATCTTAGCGAGCGGACATTGCTTATTATGTGTGGCATCCGAAAGCGAGGCACTTCTTAGATAAAGGTGGAAGGCTTTCCGGTAAATCAAAAAAATTAGGTAAAAAGCGATGTTAGACATTAAACCAATCGAAAATCTAGAAGAAATCAGCACACTAAAGCAAGCATATTTTGCACAATCAACAGCACCGCTTGATGGTATGTGGCACTTTGGATTTGTGCCCATGTCTACACACTTTGGGTTTTATGAGCAAGGAACTCTAGTTGGATACTGCTGCATCAATGGCGAAGGTTATATGTTGCAGTTCTACTTGAGTAATGATGCTAAAATGGATGCAAAAGAACTTTTCACGCTTATCGCAGAACAAAATAGCTCAGTCATTGGGGTTGTAAATGGTGCATTTGTCAGTACAGCAGAGCCACAGTATCTGTCACTTAGCCTTGATAACGCATCAGCAGTGAAGGTTAATTCTCTGATGTACAAGCAAAAAGAGGCGAGTAAGCAAAGCATTATCCCTGAGTTTGAACTAAAGCTAGCAGAGTCAGAGCAACTGGAGCAGTTTGTTGAGTTTGCAGCCACTACTATTGGCGCACCAGAGCAGTGGCTTACAGGCTACTTTGGTAACCTGATTAATCGTAAAGAGTTATTCGGTTACTGGAGCGAGAATGAACTTATTGCAACGGGCGAGTGCCGTCTGTCTGATGAGTACCAAACGGAATATGCAGACCTTGGTATGATTGTCGCTCAATCACAACGTGGAAAAGGCATTGCTACTCAACTGCTTAAATGGTTAGTTAACTCAGCTAATCAGCGTGGTTTAACGCCTATCTGTTCTACTGAGAGCAGCAATGTAGGTGCACAAAAAGCTATTAAACGTGCGGGTTTATCATCTTCAAACCGCATTGTTCAGGTTGAATTTAACAACAAATAACTTGTTATCCCTCTTGCTGTGGTAAGGGGGATTTTTGTTTACGACGATCTGACTTATAGTACCCTTAATCAATAAACCTAACGGAAATGGTTATGATCCATTGGCTAAAGTCGCCAAACTCACCATGTGTTTCCCAATATGTAGAATGCTATTGGTTGATTGATAAGTGCCCTGATTCAGAGACTTATCAATTCCCAAAGCTCAACCCTGACCCATCGGCACATTTGATTCTTTCACCTCACAATCAAGCCTACTCTTATGACCTGAACCCGAGCATAGCGAAGGGAGAAGGCAGCCATTGGCTTTATCCACATCGGCAGACCTTTGAATTAGATCACTCTAAGCCATTTGTTCATCTTGGTATCAAGTTTCGTGTCGGCGCTCTTTACTGTTTACCCGATTTTTCTGCCAATCCTTTGGCACTAGATGAAGTGGAGTCAGTGGAAGACTCAACATTGTTCAAGCAATTAGGTATGGATGAAAGCAAACTGATTGAACAGGCTCGAACTAATCCACAGCAGTGTGTAGAGCAGTTAGATACGATGCTGTCGCCTTGGTTGGAACAGTGCACCGAAGATCAGCACAGTAAAATCACTCGCAATGTACTTAAACATCTAGACCAGAGTACGATATCTGAGCTGGGTGAAAAACTGTATTGTTCACAAAGAACCCTAGAAAGAAGCTTTCAACGCACCACAGGGCTTACCCTTAAACAGTGCCAGTCGATGAATAGATTAGAAGCAATGCTAGAGTATCTCTATCAACGTGAATCGACTGAACTAGATTGGGGTGAAGTTGTCTTCAAATTTGGTTTTAGTGATCAACCTCACTTGATCCGCCACCTTAAAAAACAGCTTGGCTTTACACCTAAAACTTATGAGAAAGAGCGAGGGTTGACGATTGATGTCTATGGTGGTGTTAGTTCAAAATCAAAGTTAGGCTGATGGAACTATTCAATGGGCACTAACGCATTACAGAACTTAATTTAAAGTGAAAGTATTGACGTAATTATTCTAGCTCGCTTCTGTCCAAATTCCTGTTAGCAGATGCGATACGAATATAAACCTAACCAATGAAGAGCTGGTAATTGCTCGTGAATGTGTAGAGCGCATCTAACGCCGTAGACCTTGTTCCCTATCTTAAAGCCTGAACCCAAGCGTTCGGGCTTTTTCTTTAACACACTGACTGATAAGTAAAAGCAGAGTTTTCTACTCGCTTGAACAGATATGACCTCTAGTTACTTAGTATTAGAAATAGTGTGTTTTAGGTTTTACTAAACTATCTTTAACAGCATAACAATATTCATATAAACGAATGGCTTTAATGATTGTGTTTGGAGAGCGCATTTATGCAGTGGATTAAAGACTTATCGATTACCCAAAAAATGATTTCGCTAATTACGCTAATGCTGTGCCTAATTGTTGGTGTTGCAAGTTTTAGCGCTTTAAAAATGAATCGTATTGCGCTCGAAATTGAAGAAATCGCGGATGAAAGTATCCCTTTAATCCGGTTGACGTCGGATATCACCATCAAACAGTTGGAAAGCTCGATCGTGTTAGAAAAGGCTTTTCGACTGGCTAAAATTCCTGTCGAAGGCAACTCACAAGCGCTGAAAGACCTTACTCAGAAGACAGAAAGCATCGCAAAAGTGTTGGAGTCTGAATTGGCACAAGCGAAGCAAATACTCAGTGATGCAAAGAAGCATCGTCAAGCGAAGGGTGTTGATCAAGAGAGCCAAAACCGATATCAAACATTTGAAGCGTTAGAAAGTCATTACTATCAGTATGAGGCGGCTTTGTTTGAGTTGCTCAAGCGCTTAAATAGTAATGAGCCAGTAGAACAACTTGCGCCACAAGTGCTCGTGCTAGAAAAAATGCAAGAGGCATTTAATACCGAAATTGAACATTTTCTACGCGATTTAGAGCAAAAAACAGCAATCTCTATTCTTATTACTGAAGATGAAGAACACAGAGCATTGCAGGGCACAATAACATTAGCTGTCGTTTCGATAATTCTTGGCCTTGTGATGGGGACGTTACTCAGCCGTCAAATTGTTCGCTCTGTGCTAAAGGTGAGAAATATAGCGGCGAAAATGGCAAATGGTCATTTTGATCAGCACATTGTGCCAGAGTCAAAAGATGAGATCGGCCAGTTGACGCAAAGTATGAACACCATGGCGGACTCGTTGAGTAAAACCGTTGGTGAGGTGATTCAAAGAGCAAACAGCATTGCAGGGCTGGTGACGGAATTAAATGTGTTGGCAGAGAATAACCGTAAAGCGATGCTTGTACAGCAAGAGAGCACTCAGCAAGTTGCGGCTGCAATGGAGCAAATGGCATCAACGATCACAGAAGTGGCGAGTAATGCTGAAGGTGCCGCGGAGTCGACTACTCGTGCAGATAACAGCGTTAAAGCGGCTTGTGAAACGACAGATGTGACACAAAAAATCTCCCATCAATTGGTGATTAACGCGGCTAACTCACAGAAAATGATCTTAGAGTTACAAGACAGCACACATAAAATTCAGAATTTCGTTTCAGTAGTTGATTCGATTTCAGAGCAAACCAATTTGTTGGCACTCAACGCTGCAATTGAAGCGGCAAGAGCGGGTGAACAAGGAAGAGGATTTGCGGTTGTGGCTGATGAAGTGCGCGCTTTGGCGTCTCGCAGCCAAGAAGCGACTCATGAAATCAGCAGTTTGATCCAAGTGTTGGTGAATAAAGCTCAAATTGCTGCAAAATCGATAGAAGATAATGACCAGCAGATCAGCGAATCATCAACACTCGTCGATAGTGCAAAAGCTCAGCTCTATTCGATAGCGGGAGCGTTAGACGAACTGATGCAATCGAACTTGCAAGTCGCCTCCGCCAGCGAGCAACAAGCCGTGAGTGCTGAAGAAGTCAGCCAAAATTTGTTAGGTATTCGTGATTCAGGCGACAAAGTATTAGTGAGCACGGAAGAAACCGCTAACGCTAGTAATGATTTATCACAGCAAGCCAATGATTTAAAAGCGTTAATGAGCCAATTTAGTGTGCGTAAATTAGCTTAACGTCAATAGTATTCGGATAGAAGAAAGGGCGAGGTTGCTGTTCGCCCTTCTGATATTAATTATCTCTTCAATGCGCTGAGGACTTTGACCTTAGTAAAGGCATGGGTCTTTTTAACGAATATGGTTTTGATGTATGTAGCTTTGACGTATATAGCTTCAAAGGACGTAGCTGCTTAATCTGGATTGCTTGTTTCTTCGCCCATTGAATATGACAAATCTCCATTGCCAAACCAAACGCCATCGCAAAATAGACGTAGCCTTTATTGATGTGCAGCTCAACACCTTCCGCGATTAACAAACCGCCCAGCATCATTAAAAACAGTAATGCCAGCGTTTTAAAACCCGGATAACGGGTGACTAAGGCGTTAATGCGCGCTGCGGTTAATATCATGATCACCGCAGACGCTAAAATGGCCGCGACCATGATAGGAATGTCGTTAGTTAGACCCACCGCAGTGATTACCGAATCCATGGAAAATACCGCGTCAACCGCGACAATTTGCAGTAATACGACCGCAAGGCCAGCACTTACTGTCGTCGTATGTGAATGCTCATCAGGCATCAGCCAGTTCCACAACTCTTTTGCTGCTTTGAATAACAGAAAAGCACCGCCGAAGATGAGGATAAAATCTCGTCCAGATAATTCGTTGCTAAACCAAACGACTATCGGTGCAGTTAACGACATCAGCCAACTGATAGAAAAAACCAAACCAATCCGAGCGGTAACCGCTAACAAAATGCCTAAGTTACGCGCAAGCGGCCGCTGCTGAACGGGGAGTCGTTCACATAAGACGGAAATGAACACTACATTATCAACGCCAAGAACCACTTCTAAAGCAAGCAGTGTGGCAAATATCGCCCAAGTTTCGGGTAGTAGGAAGAGTTCTAACATGTGGCCTCCTTAAATAAGGGGGCACGGTGAAGGGGGGGATCAGTAAATATTGGTCGCCTGAAGGGGTCGTCCATTGTCAATAAAAGCCTCTGTTGCTAAGGAAGCGACAGTAAATCATTGACTGAACCACAAGACAAGAGGGCGATTTGTAACAAAATACATATTCATCTTATCGAACAACGCCCTGCGAGTGATTTGTTCGCTCGCAGGCTAATTTTATCTTCAAAATGATGAGTCTTATTTAAATCGCGCTTTGCGATAGAACCTTAGTTTGTCGTGTTGATGAGGTGGCGCATAGTTGAACACTGCTCTCCGGGGTAACCAGGCAGAGCCTTAGCTGCTGAGCTACATGCCAGTTGTGCCGCTTGTTCGAGTCGTTCTGGGAGCGTACTCGCATTGACTGGCACCCAATTCATTTGCTCCCCAAGCCAGCTAGCCCAAGCAAACTCAACAAAATAAACCTGTTCATGCTTGCTGTAATAACCTGCATCTTGTAGTTCACCTGCCAAAGAGCGGTAGGGGTAGTCGGGTAGCTTACTTATGTGTGAAGGTAATTGATCGGGAGTTAGCGGGGCTCCTTTTTCATCGCGCAGCCATGTCCAGTGGTTGCCTTGCATGTCTTGCCAAAAACTCTCCTTGTTGTCGAGGTGAGCAAGGATGTGGACGGTCACCTCTTTCACACCTTGCTGCCAAAGCGCCTTAGTCAGATGATGTCGGTCAACCAACCAATACTGGCCATCAGCATCTACGATTACCGGGATCTTTTTCTTTTTCATGTACTTTTTAAGTTGTGCTGGGCTTTTTGTCGCCAGTTTGGCTTGTGTTTTATCAACTTGTTGTTGACCAACCCCGGCCTGAGTGGGGTGTAGCTGATTAATATCTAGGTTGCACCAGTCCCCGATGCCACTGTCTGTCCCGCAAGGAGCGAGTGCCCATGCTCCCTGACTGATGATTGCGGCGGCAAGCAATATCCATCCTTTGCTCAACATACTATTCCTTTTGAATGATGACGGTACCAATGCAATCAAATGCATTGTTGAGTATTCAATATGTAAAAGTGAAAGTTTAGCCTTCACCGATCCTCTGCCTTGCATTGTAGGAGTTTGAAGCCTAGCGGTACAGAAAACATCGATAAGGTGTTGGAGAATTTATCAGTCGGTATGTCGGTATATAGTTTAATAAAAAATCATAGGGTTACAGTGAAGGTGTAAAGTTATAACTTTGAATGAATGCATTAACGTTTACCATTTGGAGTGTGTTTCAGAGTAGAGTGATTAGCGAGCCGTCAACACACTTTTGCCCCAAAGTGAGTTTCGTCTCAGATAGTGCATCAGAGATGGTTCTTGATTTTGCTATACTAAAAATAATCCCAAAAGTGGTGTAATCCGTGTATTAGAGAGTCTGTATTCGTTTATAGGTTTGCAGTGCGGTATTTTCTTGGTGTCTGATTGAACAGCTTTTTAAAAGCCTGTACATAGGATGAATCAGATGCGTACCCCAACTCCATAGCAACTTCCTGTATGCTCATTTCCGAGCTTAATAATGGCAGAGATAAAACCAGCCTTATATTTTGTCGCCACAGAGCAAATGATTGAGAGAACTCTTTCGCACATAATCTGGACAATGTGCGCTCAGATGCTCCGACTTTTTTTGCCCATTCTTTTAACGTAAACGGTAAGTCAGGTTGCTGTTTAAGCTGTAGAAAAATAGATAAAAGGCGTTTGTCCGTAGGGATGAGAAGTGGTATTTCATAACTTTTTGCTGCCTCGATCTGATCTCGTAAGACCGTTAACAAATGTGCCAAGTTGGATTCCGGCTGTGAAAGCGTATCACTTTCAAACAAAAGCAATATCAACTCTTTGAGGAAGAAGTTTACCTGACAGGATTTAGGCTCACTTCCATACTGCACATGTTTGTTAGGGTTGAGGTAAATCGCTAAAAATTGTGTGTCTGTAATTGCAACAGACTTATGAATGGTATTGGCGGGGATAAAGAGCATACCATTGTGAGGGACTATTCCACTTTTATCACTAATGTCTGATTGTAACAAACCTTGGCGTGGGAAGACGATTTGGTGCCATGGATGTGAATGGAAATCATCAATATAACCAGAGGCCATGATAGTCGTTTTAGTTATAAATTGTTTATCTGGAAAATCTCTGATTAAATTGTTAGCTTGCATAAATGGCGGCTTATCTACATTAATTGTCAGTTATTATAAATTACGCCAGTTTGTTTTGATATAACATCATCATTCAATTGTTATCAAAAAACAAAAGGGCCAAATGATGCACATTCACTTTATCATCCATGAACATTTTGAAGCTCCGGGAGCTTATGAGTCTTGGGCCAAAGCTCGCGGCTATACAACGACTTACTCTCGGGTTTATGACGGTGACTCTCTTCCGGAAAAAGTAGATGATATTGATTTTCTGATTGTCATGGGCGGCCCACAAGATCCTGTGACCACCATCGAGCAATGTGCTCATTTCGATACCAAAGGTGAACAGGCAGTAATAACAAAAGCGATTGATGCAGGAAAAGTAGTACTTGGTATTTGTTTGGGATCTCAACTCATTGGTGAAGCATTAGGTGCTCACTATGCGCATAGCCCTGAACGCGAAATTGGTAAGTTCCCTATCACGCTAACCAAAGACGGCAGTACCCATCCACTGTTTGACCATTTTGGCTCCGTTCTGGAAGTGGGCCATTGGCACAACGACATGCCGGGACTGACTCCAGACGCCAAAATTGTCGCGTACAGTGAAGGCTGTCCTCGACAAATCGTTGCTTATAGCGATTTGGTGTTTGGTTTTCAGTGTCATATGGAATTGACTAAAGATGTTGTAGCGTTGCTGATCGAAAAT
This sequence comes from Vibrio sp. B1-2, assembly GCF_963888445.1. Lineage (NCBI taxonomy): Bacteria > Pseudomonadati > Pseudomonadota > Gammaproteobacteria > Vibrionales > Vibrionaceae > Vibrio > Vibrio sp. B1-2. The sequence goes on along the minus strand of NZ_CAWPJH010000042.1, from coordinate 133,763 downwards.
GATGATCTCAGCAAGGCAGCAAACTATCGTTTCGTTGATGCCCCTGAAGTACTAATGAATCATGACTATGATGAGATGAACCAAAAGCTACACGAATTTTTGGATAAACTAGCGAAAGCCTATCAAGCATAAAGTTAAGTTTCTGGTTGCTTTTTATTTTATCATCGGCTCATTGAGCTGGTTTTTTATAGATAGTTAGTGAGCAAACACATGGACATTGATTTGCAAACATACATGCCAATATTGGCAATCACTGGAGCGCTTACTCTCGGCGCTATGAGTCCGGGTCCCAGCTTTATCTTTGTTGCCAGACGAGCAATTTCACTTTCAAGACGGCATGGGATTTTTACCGCGTTAGGTATGGGGACAGGTGCTTTAGTTCTATCGGTTGCCGCCTTACTCGGATTACAAACAATTTTTAGCCTGATTCCGGTAAGCTATTTAATATTTAAAATTGCAGGCGGATGCTATCTCTTGTTTTTGGCATTTGGAATTGTGAGATCAGCTCTAATTCCGTTACAGACCATAGATGCTACTCGATGCCAAGACATTCCCTTATTTCGTTCGTACTTATTAGGTTTAGGAATCCAACTCAGTAATCCAAAAACAGCCATCGTATTTGCCAGCGTATTTACAACACTGCTTCCGCAAAACATACCTATGTATTTCTTTATTGCGGTTCCAATCTGTACATTTTTGAGTAATGCAGGATGGTATCTTATTGCTGCTTTAGTTTTATCTGCTTCACGCCCTCGTCAAGCGTATTTAAAATTTAAAAAATTTATTGATTATTTGTCTGGGTCAGTAATGGGAGGATTAGGATTGAAATTAATCATCAGTCGCTAATAAATGTTACTAATGAGCACTTTGCTATACTTTAAGTAATGCATAAAATACTAATTTAGCAAAACCGATAGCTCACAAATGTCCAAAAATCGTTTTACAGCATAACAAAAAGGCGAACTTCTCAGTTCGCCTTTATTATTGAATATTGATAACAAAGTCAGTCACAATCTAAAAGATGATCATAAGCTGTGACGACGAGCCATCAACATCAGCACCTACTCTTGGTAGTTATCGATACTTGGGCATGAGCAGACAAGGTTACGGTCACCGTATACGTTATCGACGCGGCTCACGGTTGGCCAGTATTTTGATGCCTTAGTATGAGCGGATGGGAAGCAAGCCGTTTCACGAGAATATGGATGAGCCCATGCTTCACTTGCGAGATCCGATTGTGTATGCGGCGCATTCACTAACGGGTTGTCGGCTAATGGCCATTCGCCTGATTGAACTTTCTCCATTTCGGCGCGAATCGCAATCATCGCCTCGCAGAAGCGATCCAATTCGGCTAAGTCTTCCGATTCGGTTGGTTCAATCATCAAGGTACCAGCAACAGGGAAGGACATCGTCGGTGCGTGGAAACCGTAATCCATCAAACGTTTAGCAATGTCTTCTTCGCTGATACCTGTCGCTTCTTTAAGCGGACGAATGTCAATAATGCATTCGTGCGCTACGCGGCCGTTACTACCACGGTAAAGAATAGGGTAGTGTGGGCGCAGTCTTTCCATCACATAGTTAGCATTTAAAATAGCGACTTGAGTAGCCGTGGTTAAGCCTTCTGCACCCATCATGGCAATATAAGCCCATGAGATAGGTAAAATAGAAGCGCTGCCTAAATCGGCCGCAGATACGGCGTGATCGCTGCCTTCAACTCCCCCTTCAATATGTCCCGGTAGGAAAGGCGCTAGGTGAGATTTTACACCAATCGGTCCCATACCTGGGCCGCCACCGCCATGAGGAATACAGAATGTTTTGTGCAGGTTGAGGTGAGAAACATCAGAGCCAATAAAGCCCGGATTGGTTAAACCAACTTGCGCGTTCATGTTGGCACCATCAAGGTAAACTTGGCCGCCCGCGGCGTGAACCATGTTACACACTTCTTTAACTTGTTCCTCGTAAACGCCGTGCGTTGAAGGATAAGTGATCATGATGCTAGAGAGGTTCTCTTTATGCTTCTCAATTTTGTCTGCGAGGTCTGCGATATCAACGTTGCCGTTATTATCACATTTCACGACCACTACTTTCATCGAAACCATTGAAGCGGTTGCAGGGTTGGTACCGTGTGCTGAGCTCGGAATTAAGCAGACGTTACGGTGCCCTTCACCACGGCTTTTGTGGTAGCGCTGAATCGCTACAAGTCCTGCATATTCGCCAGAAGCACCGGAATTTGGTTGTAGCGAGAAGGCATCATAGCCTGTGATTTCACAGAGCTTTTCTTTTAAATCCTTAGCGAGAGCGGCGTAACCTGCGGCTTGCTCTTTCGGTGCAAATGGGTGGATTGAACCAAATTCAGGCCAAGTGACAGGGATCATCTCGGCTGCGGCGTTCAGTTTCATGGTGCAACTGCCAAGCGGGATCATGCCGTGAGTTAATGAAAAGTCTTTATTCTCAAGTTTTTTCAAATAACGCATCATTTGCGTTTCACTGTGATAGGTGTTGAACACAGGATGCGTTAGGAAGCGAGATTGACGACGGCAGTGTTCTGGAATCGCTGCAAATTCGTTGGCGGCAATTTCTGCCGACAGCGCGCTTACCGATTGCTTAATATCGAAAACCGCAAACAGGGTTTCAAGATCAGCGGTGGTGGTGGTTTCATCCAAACTGATGCCTAATTGGTCATCAAATCGGCGTAAGTTGATGTCGGCTTGCTGCGCTTTTGCGTACAGAGCTTGAGTTTGAGCGGCACTCTTTAAGGTAATCGTGTCAAAGAAGCTGTTATGCACCAATTCGTAGCCCGCTTGAGTTAAGCCTGCCGCTAGAATTGCTGTCATATGATGAGTACGGCGCGCAATGGTGCGCAACCCTTCTGCGCCATGATAGACCGCATAAAACGATGCCATATTAGCCAGCAGAGCTTGCGCGGTACAGATGTTCGAGGTCGCTTTTTCGCGGCGAATGTGCTGCTCGCGAGTTTGCATTGCCATGCGCAGTGCTGGGTTACCTTTAGCGTCAATCGACACTCCGATCACGCGGCCGGGCATAGTGCGTTTGTGCGCTTCACGCGTGGCCATAAAGGCGGCGTGTGGGCCGCCGTAACCCATAGGGACACCGAAACGTTGAGCTGAGCCAATCACGACATCCGCGCCCATTTCACCTGCTGGTTTCAGCAAGGTGCTGGCCAGTAAATCCGTGGCAACAGTGACCAAGATTTTATTGGCTTGCGCTTTAGCAATGAGATCGCTTAAATCACGCACTTCACCTGTGGTGCTTGGGTATTGCAGCAGCGCGCCAAACACATCTTGCTCAGGCAATGAGTCGAGTGCGCCGATTTGTACCTCAAAACCGATAAATTCAGCGCGAGTTTTTACCACTTCAATGGTTTGTGGATGAACATCGTCCGCCACAAAAAAGACGTTACTTTTGCTTTTTCCTGCGCGTTTACACAGTGTCATTGCTTCGCCAGCGGCCGTTGCTTCATCGAGCAGCGACGCGTTGGCAATATCCATTGCTGTTAAATCCATCACCATTTGTTGGTAGTTAAGCAGCGACTCCAAACGACCTTGAGAGATTTCTGGCTGGTAGGGCGTGTAAGCCGTATACCAGCCCGGATTTTCCAGTACGTTACGCAAAATGACGTTCGGCGTGAAGGTGTTGTAGTAACCTTGACCAATGAACGTGCGTTTAATCTGGTTTTGATTGGCAAATACTTTTATCGCGCTGAGCATATCGGCTTCGCTTTTAGGCGCAGCAAGAGACATTGGGCTTTCTAAACGAATTTGCGCAGGAACGGTTTGTTCGATTAACGCGGCTAAACTTTCGGCGTTAATCGCGTTGAGCATTTTTTGTTGATCGGCTGGGTTGGGTCCGTTGTGGCGTGCAACAAACTCATTTTCGGTACTTAACTGGCTAAGCAGTGGGCTGTGAAGTAATTCAGTCATTTCCTTTACCTTTTCAAAGATCGTGTGCGACCTTAAAAAAAAGCCGCCCATGCTGGGCAGCTTTGATCCGTGATGGGCTAATTAATCTTCTTCGATAGAGTTTTGGTACTCTTCTGCATTTTTTAGATTGTCGAGTTCAGAAGCATCAGACATCTTCACTTTCACAATCCAGCCACCTTCATACGGTTCTTCGTTGATGAGTTCTGGGCTATCTTCTAACTCTTCGTTGATTTCAACGATGACACCTGTAATCGGTGCGTAAATATCTGAAGCGGCTTTGACAGATTCAACTAGAGAAAAACTGTCTCCAGCATCAATTTCTGTATCTACTTCAGGTAGGTCAACAAACACGACGTCACCAAGCATCTCTTGCGCATGCTCAGAAATACCGATGGTCACTGTGCCGTCACCGTTGTCGCGCACCCACTCGTGGCTATCTGCAAACTTCAGTGTATTGTCCATTGCTTTATCTCCAAAAAAGTATCGTATTGATTTGAACTTGTGTTTAATTTAAAAAGGCTATTGGTAGAGTGGGAAGCGTTGGCACAGCGCTTTAACTTGTTTGCGCACACGTTGCTCAACATCACTGTTTCCTTCTGGGCTCACAACAAGGCCATCGAGAACATCGCCAATCCACTCACCGATGAGTTTGAATTCTTCACGACCAAAACCACGGCTGGTTCCAGCTGGCGTACCTAAACGAATACCCGAAGTAATCATAGGCTTCTCGGTATCAAATGGGATGCCATTTTTGTTACATGTGATTCCTGCACGCTCTAATGCTTGTTCGGCGATATTCCCCTTCAGCCCTTTAGGGCGAAGATCAACAAGCATGAGATGAGTGTCAGTCCCGCCAGTCACAATGTCACAACCGCGAGTTTGCAATACTTCGGCGAGAACTTTTGCGTTATCGATCACCGAATCAATATAACGATGAAACTCAGGGCCTAACGCTTCGCCTAGTGCTACCGCTTTGGCCGCAATTACGTGCATTAACGGGCCACCTTGCAGGCCGGGGAAAACCGCCGAGTTAATTTTTTTGCTGATCTCTTCGCTGTTGGTCAAAACCATACCGCCTCGTGGGCCGCGCAAGGTTTTATGTGTGGTGGTCGTGACAACGTGGGCATGCGGCAATGGGCTTGGGTGAGCACCAGTGGCGACTAACCCGGCAATATGCGCCATATCGACCATTAAGAGCGCGCCCACTTCATCAGCAATGGTTCGGAATTTGGCAAAATCAATCACCCGAGGAATGGCAGAGCCGCCCGCAATGATCATTTTTGGTTGATGCTCTAACGCGAGGCTGCGTACATCATCATAATTGATTTCTAAGGTCGTGCTATCGACACCATATTGAATAGCATTAAACCACTTACCAGAGAGAGCAGGCCGAGCGCCATGAGTGAGGTGGCCTCCGGCATCCAGAGACATACCTAAAATCGTGTCACCCGGTTGCAGTAAAGCCAGCATCACCGCGCCATTAGCTTGTGCGCCTGAATGCGGCTGCACGTTGGCGTATTGACAATGGAATAGGGATTTTGCACGTTCAATCGCAATGGTTTCGACGGTATCAACGTGTTCGCAACCACCGTAATAGCGACGGCCGGGGTAGCCTTCTGCATATTTATTGGTGAGACAAGTACCTTGCGCTTGCATAACGGCTTTTGAAACGATGTTTTCTGAGGCGATCAGCTCAATTTGTTCATTTTGGCGCACGTATTCGGCTTGAATACCCGCAAAGACAGCATCATCAGTGGCAGCAAGGTTGGTTGAGAAAAAGCTCTCAAGGCAGTGGTTGGGGTAACTTTTGTTCACGTTGGCATTCATGGTAGATGACCTTCCAATAATCCGACGGATTGGCTAAACATTCCGTCATTCCTTTTTAGTGGCTGCCTTATCGTTAAGCCGTTAGGCGACAACAAAGCAGAGTGTCAGTTATCCTTAAACTGGATTGCAACCCCAACAATACGGGGTGAAAAGCCACTTAAACCTTGTTAAATCCCTAACCGCAATACAATAAGTGGTAAACTGCATCTCTTTATCTAACAAGTCAGTAACATACTCTTTGACTTATAAACAATCAATCAAAAATTTCCTATAGGAAACATGGTTTCTTTTTTTGTAAGCAAGAGCACGTTTTATTTACGTGCAGCCTCTTTAACCTTGCGTTGGCTTTATGCCACAATGATGGCCGAAATCAGGAAGATAACAATCGAGGGAAAGCATGTCTGAAGACATTTATGATGAGTACCCATCGTTGACCTTGGCCAAGGAAACTGGTGAACAAACGATCGAGCCGCTTAAGCTTGGGCAACGTATTAAAGAGATCCGCTCTAAGCTTGGGATTACGCTAGAAGAGGCGAGTCAGCGGACAGGATTAGCTCGATCTACATTGAGTAAAATCGAAAACGAACAGATTTCTCCAACCTACCAAGCGATGCAAAAACTCGCTCATGGATTGCAGATAGATATGCCTCAACTATTTGAGCCACCAAAGAAAATTGTGGCAACAGGTCGTAGGGATATTTCTCGTATTGGTCAGGGCAAACCGCATCCCACCCCAACTTACGAGCATGAATTGCTCGCCACGCAGCTCTCTAATAAGAAAATGATGCCGTTTAAAAGCCGAGTGCGAGCTCGTGCATTTGAAGAGTACAGTGACTGGGTTCGTCACGATGGTGAGGAGTTTTTGTTGATCCTCACGGGTGAAGTTTTGTTCTATAGCGAATTTTATGAACCGGTTCGATTGGCGGAAGGTGATAGCGTTTATTACGACGCTAACATGGGGCACATGCTGGTCTCTGTCAGCGAAGAGGATGCATTGATTTTGTGGGTTACGGCAAAATGAGTGTGAAAACGCGAAGTTTCTTATAGTGACAGCAATCGTTTGCTATTTGTTGGTTTTACCTTCTACAGTGTGCTTTTAATCACTTTTAGCTCAGGCGATGGTAAGCATCTCGCGACTTTTAATTGTGACTGGGTTGTTAAATTTGACAATTCATCTTGTTTTGAACTTGTTAATCCGTCCGAACGGGCGCATTCTTGTTCACTATTGGAAACATGGTTTCCTCTTCTTTGGACATAATAGCCAAAATTTGGTGGTGAATTCCCTGCTGGGTCGGCTGAAATGGAGATAAAAATGACTCAAGAACATGCAAATCAAACATTACTCACTACTCCTTTACATGCGCTGCACATCGAAGTTGGAGCGAAAATGGTGCCATTTGCTGGCTATGACATGCCCGTTCAGTACCCATTAGGGGTAAAGAAAGAGCATTTGCATACTCGCGAGGCGGCTGGTTTGTTTGATGTTTCGCATATGGGCCAACTTCGTTTGCATGGAGCCAATGCCGCGCAAGCATTGGAGTCATTGGTTCCGGTCGATATTATTGACTTACCAGCAGGCAAGCAGCGTTACGCCTTTTTCACCAATGCACAAGGTGGCATCATGGATGACTTGATGGTTGCTAACCTTGATGATCATCTGTTTGTTGTGGTTAATGCGGCTTGTAAAGCACAAGATATCACGCATCTACAAGCACATTTGCCACAAGGTGTTGAGCTCGAAGTCATTGACGATCGCGCGCTGTTAGCGCTGCAAGGGCCAAAAGCCGCTGAAGTGTTAGCTCGCCTGCAACCACAAGTGATGACGATGCACTTTATGGATATTCAGCTAATGGACATCGACGGTGCTCAATGCATTGTCAGCCGAAGTGGTTATACCGGTGAAGATGGTTATGAAATTTCTGTACCAGCAGAGCAGGCCGAATCATTGGCGCGTAAACTGACCTCTTATGAAGAAGTGGAATGGATTGGTCTGGGCGCGCGCGATTCACTGCGTTTAGAGTGTGGTTTATGTCTTTACGGGCATGATCTTGATACCACCACAACGCCAGTTGAAGCGAGCTTGTTATGGGCGATAAGCAAAGTGCGTCGTGCTGAAGGTGAGCGTGCGGGTGGTTTTCCGGGTGCAGACATTATTCTTGGGCAGATCGAAAGCAAAGATGTTGCACGTAAACGTGTAGGTTTAGTGGGTTTAACTAAAGCGCCAGTACGTGAAGGCACTGAGCTATTTGATGCCGATGGCCAGCATATAGGCGTAGTGACCAGTGGTACAGCGGGACCGACGGCTGGCAAGCCCGTGTCTATGGCCTATATCCGAGCTGATTTATCAGCGATAGGCACAGAAATTTTTGCTGATGTGCGCGGAAAAATGCTGCCTATGGTGGTTGAGAAAATGCCGTTTGTGGCTCAGCGTTATTATCGCGGCTAAAGCATCATAAAATGTAATAAAAGCGCATTTAAAGATGTTTCATATCGATAACGGATTAAGTACTATCTGGGTTCAAAGTGATAAGGAATGACATGATGAACAAATGGGTAGTACTTTTATCTTCGCTCGCCGTCTCTGGCAATGTGTTCGCCGTTGATGCTCAGCCCTACATAGTAAACGGTACGGATGCAAGCGTGACGGAGTTTCCTTCTATAGCGAGCTTGTTTTTTGATCAAATTGATTATAACGGTTCGTATGGAAGAGGAAGCTATTGCGGTGCTTCGTTGCTCAATAACCAATACGTATTGACGGCTGCGCACTGTGTTTATGGTAATAGTGCAAATCAGCTTTTCACCTCTGTTGTACCTAAGCTGCAAATTGAAACAAACTTTCCATACAACATATTAGAAAAAGCGCGAGTGGCGGAGATCTATTACCCATCAACTTATAACAACACCACTTTATTGGATGATATTGCGATCCTCAAGCTTGAAACACCTTTGACAATGGTGTCGTCTGCTGACTACTTAACGCGGCCTACCGCAAATTCTGATAGCACTTATCGTTCATCAAGTGAAACCTTTATTGCCGTTGGGCATGGTAATACCTCTTCTAACCTCGATACTAAAACGTCTCTACAACAAACAGAGTTAACCTATGTACCTAACAGTTCTTGTCATTATGGGACTGGTGTACCGGACACTAATTTATGCATGGAAGGGGCGATAGGTTCTACGGGGCTGCAAAATGCAACCTGTCAGGGCGATTCTGGGGGGCCGTTATTTTGGCATATTGGCGGTAACTATATCCAAGTTGGTATAACCAGCTTCGGGCCAAATACCAAGTGTGGAGACCCACTGGTTACTGCTCCATCGGTATTTACGGAAATCCTTGACTATTCTACTTGGATAGAGAGTGTTCTGCTTGGTTCTGAACCACCAAAATTTGTCGCAACAGAAGCGAAACGCCAAGCTTATTTAAACCCACCTTCTGACAGTGGTGGTTCATTCGGCTGGTGGTCTTTACTGCTGATGTTTATCCGCTTCATTCGTAGACGTTGAACCCTTATTGATCTCGAGCGACCTGTTTAGGTCGCTTTTTTATTGCCTTTTTTGAGCAGGTTCCACTTAGGGCGCTAAACTTGAAAGTGATACACGCGTATCTTTCTAGATGAGTGACGAGGTGATGGATGTACAAATGGATACTGTTCAGTGCGATGCTATCAGCAAATGCTTATGCGGTTGATTTCCAGCCTTACATTGTGAATGGTTCGGATACCAGCAGTGCCACTTACCCTTCTTTTGCTAGCCTTTTATATCAAAGCAGCGCTCAGTATAGTACCAACAGTTTTTGTGGGGCGAGTATTATCAATTCACAGTTTATTTTGACGGCAGCTCATTGTATCTACGGTAAAAAAGATACCATGCTTTACACAGTGGTAGTGCCTCAGTTGGATAATGTGGCCGATTTCCCCTACGGGAATATTCAGATATCGCGCGCGGCGGCTTTTTATTACCCCAGTACTTACATCAATTCGTCCAGCGCACTCTGGCGTGATGACATTGCGATTATCAAGCTCGAAACACCGCTCAATGTGGCGGACTATTCTGCGCTACTCAATACTCAGTTAAATAATGATTACCCTGCTGGCAATAATTACAAAGCGATTGGGCATGGCTACGTGGCGGGTAATGTCCCGAATGCTAATAAGCAGTTGCAAGAAACGACCCTCACTTTTGTTAGTAATGCCGTCTGTAGCGCTTTTTATGGCTCGGCACTGACCTCAAAGCAGATCTGTTTTGATGGTGCGGTAAGCGGTGCATATAAAAACTCCACCTGTTCTGGCGATTCCGGTGGGCCTGTCTATTGGTTTAATGGCTCGCAATACATTCAAATTGGTTTAACCAGCTTTGGGCCTTCACTATGTGGCGATACTAACCAACCGATCACCTCGGTATTTACGGAGCTTTATGATTATCAGAGCTGGATTCAGCGCGTTCTTACAGGGGCAGAGGCGCCTAAATATTATGTTGCCACTCAAAATGGGGTACGTGTTCTGATTGATACTCAAACTGTTGCCCCTCAAGAGGAGAGCGGTGGCAGTTTGAGTATCCTAGGGTTGACTCTACTGCTGTTATTTCGCTTTCGGGCGCATAATAATTTTGGTTCGTCTGTTGTGGTGATTAAAAATTTGCTTGGCTCTCAACGTCATCTCTTGTGCGGTGATTCGGTTTGCCGTTTGCTCTATGTTAAACAACGCATCGATGCCGTACCCGTGCAGTGAATAACGTTGAATAAACCAATTCATCTGCTTGGGGTCGTCTTTGAGTGGTTTGAGATCGGCAATCAACTGTTTTGCTGCGGTGAGCGTTTCCTCTTCCGTTATTTCGACGGATAAACCGTCAATCAGCTTATCAATGGCTTGCTCTGCGGTATCGACATCATTGGATGAAATATCCACGCTAAATAGCCAATCGTTATGTGGTTCACTATCGGCTGAAACCGAAAAAGCATTGGGAGCGTAATCCAACCCTAGCTGTTCACGCACCTGACTCACCATGCGGCGGTTTGCCACACGCCACAACATATCATCCATGAAGATAGTAGTAGCCGATTTGTGTTCCGGGTCGTTACTGATCACTCTGGCAAGATAGGCACTGCTTTTTTCATCGTTGATCGCCATGTCGATTCGAGGCTGAAAGTCTGCGCGATAATCAATGCGATAATCGACCTCAGGTGCAGAGCTGAAGGTTAATGACGCTACATAGGTACGCAATAGCGGTTTCAGTTCGGCAGGTTTAATGTCTGCGGTAATAAAGAGTTTAAAGCCTCTATTTTTCTTAAAGAGATCATCATGGGTTTGCATCAGTTGCTCAACACTCACCGTATTGATGTCCGATCCTTCGTATAACCAATGAGTGGTGTCCGGCAGATAGCTATTGCGATTAATGGCGAGCGCCATCTGGCCAATGGGTGAGCGAAGAAAAGAATCACGATTTTGCTTAAACTCTTGTTTTGTTAACTGCAGATGGCTGTCGTCGATGTTGATGGCTGTCATCGCCGTATAAAGGGCCGCAAACGCTTCGGCTAACTCATCTTTAGATGATTCAAGGCTGATACCATGCGACGTAAAGTCGATGTAGGGATTCAATATGATGCCGTGTCTTCTCAGGTGATTATCCAACTGAGAGCCGCTAAAGTTACCAATTCCACCGCGTATGGCACTCGGAATAAGCACTTCAGAAGCTTTACGCAAATCGGGCTCTAAGCTTGCTTTACCACCAAGGCTTGCCAAAGAGGCATACACTTTTTCCCCTGCGTTAATGTCTCTGCGATACCACACTTCAACACCGTTACTTAGCATCCAAGTGGTGATATCCATCGGCTCTTGAGGTTGAGATTCCGACAAAATAGCACCTATCTGCGTAGGTGTTACAAAAGCTTGATTGACCTCTTGCAATAGCGGTGGCTGCCCTTTTTGGGCAAACAGGGTTTTGAGTGTTGGCAGTGTCGCGACGACGGATTCTTTGTCTTCACTTTTATCCAACCCAATATTGATCTGGTAGTCGCTAGACAATAATTTGCGAAGGTGTTCATCGAGTATGGCATTGTTGGTGGTCGAGATAAATTCGGTTAACGTCGAACGTCGGTCTAAATGTGACTGGATCGGTTGATCTAACGTGCTCGCCAGCGTTTTTTCTTCGACTAAATCTATCGCGGTGGCTTTTTGCCAATTGTTATCGAAGTTCGCTAGCATCTCTTGATACTGACGGAAAATCGCCTGAAACTCTTGCTCACTCACACCATGATCACGCAGTGCAGCAAGTGTGGAGAAGAAGAGATTTTGCGATGCTTCTCTTGAGTCCACTGGAAACCCGACCTCTGCAAACGAATAGCGCTGGGTTTCAAACGGGATAGTTTGGGAATAAATCCAAAGTGCCGGAAGGTTGGCGTCACTAAAATTGCTGGATAACCGCTGTTGTATCAGTTGCTGGGCGATATCATCGAGCCACCACTGGGCTTGTTGTTCACGGCTGGCTATTTTTTGCTCGCCACGGTCGATGAATAGGCTAATGTTCGGTGAGTCATTGGCACCAATGTAACCCACAAAATCTGTATTATTGGCCGTAATGCTGTGATTTCTAGTCGGCATTGGCGTGCTGCCTTTTTCCCAGCTCGCGAAATGTTTTTCTATCAATGCCGTGGCTTGCTCTAATGTGATATTGCCAGCGATAACGATTTCGGTGAGTTGTGGCTGATACCAAGTGCGGTAAAAATCGGCAATCCCTTCGGGGGTCGCTTGGTTCACGCTCTCTTTGGTGCCCAAGGGATCATGCTGCGTATATAAAGTATTAGCAATCATGTGCTCATAAACGTTTTGAGCGTAGCTCTTCTCCTCTTTACGTGAAAAACGAAACTCACCCATGATCACGCGTTTTTCATTTTCAACCGATGTGGGAGTAAGCTCTATACCATCGGCAATATCTCTAAACCAGACTAGAGCTGGCTCTACCGCTTGGTTATCGGGTAAATCCAGTTTGTAAACCGTTTCTTGATAAGCAGTATAAGCATTGATGTCAGGGCCAAAACTGACACCTGATTGCTCAAAGGTTTTGATCGCATCATTTCCGGCATAATGAGCGCTGCCATTAAAAGCCATATGCTCAAGAAAATGAGCGTAGCCCTGTTGCTGATTGTTTTCTTGAAATGCGGCTGCGTGAACAATCAAGCGGATGGAAACGGGTTCTTTTTGATTGGGATAAATGTGGTATTTCATGCCATTGGCCAGCTCGGCGCTCGCCCAATAGGGATCTTCTTTGATCGGAGTGAACGCTTGATTTGAAGCACATCCCAACAGAAATAAGCAACTAACGAATAGTAGACGATATATTTTCATAACAACCTCGACATGTATTTGGTGGCAATATACGTCATGAGGTTTGAATTATTTTGGGGAATGTGACTGTCAACTCAGGTTTTGAGAAAGAAGTTTCAATTTTTTCGTAACAATGAATGTTATTAATTACATTGTGTAACGGTAGTGTTAGGTTTTGAATAGTTTACCCACCTTTGTATTGGATATCTCTAACACGTCAGCTAGCACCATAAAACAGAGGCTGGCTAATTTCTTCAACAGTGGAAGCATTAGCTTCACACTGCTGAGAGATTAGTTCGGTGATCTACTGGTTTTCTTCACTGATACGAGGGGCTTTTTGCAGTGAACGTTTACGCATTAACCAACCCACCAGTACCGTTGAGATAGCGATCAACAGTGTCATCAGTGGTGCTAATATCAACGCATGATTGGCTATTTTGGCAAGCTTATCGGGCAAAAGAGAAATACCTAAGCCTGAGCCGACCAAAAACAGAATCCACGCCAGCGCGCTCAGTGGTGAGACGAGCAGGAAGCGTGTTGGTGTTACTGCATTACGCAGCCCCATTACCATAGGCAGCAAAGAACGAACTACCGGCAGAAAGCGCCCCATGAACATGGCCAGTAGCCCATACCTTTGGATCAAGTTATCGGTAGTGCGCCACTGTTTTTCTGAGACTTTGTTGAGCCAAGTTGAGACTAATCGCCACTCTTTAAGTTGGTGGCCTTGATAAAAGGCGATCGCACTGCCCAGCCAACCAGCAAAAACCAGCACGCCAATAATAGCATAAAGGTTGAGTACCCCAACGGCCGCAAGGCTACCACACAGTACAATCACACTATCGCAAGGCAGCGGCGCTGCTGGAATAAATGCACTTTCAACGAAGATAAGTAATCCAATGCAGAGGTAAAGTAACGACAGATCGACCTGTTGTAGCGCAAACAGATCTTGATGCCATAAGGCAGAAAAAATAGACAAAAAAGTATTCATAACAAGCTTCCTCAATCAGTAAATAGTAATAATTGGTCCGATTGAAAAAGGTGTTAAGCGTGGGCGAAGCGTGAATACAGGTTGGAAAATTGCAGTGCTTTACGCACAAAAACGTGAGTTGATTGACCTATATACAGAGAACAAATGACGACAAGCGCAGTGGTACTGAGAGTGTAAAAAAGTAGGGTAGTTTCTGCGCTCGTCTCTTCGTCGTCATCTGAGATTAACCGAAGCCCACTGACTCGTGGCGATTCATGCCTTGTGGTTAATATCGCTGCATCACGATCAACAAAAAATGTATGACTGGAAAAATGAACATGCTGGATTGTCGTAGACTCACTCGCCGAAAAGCTTTGTGTAGCATTGAGGTTGAGCGAGGAGAACAGGCTCAATAAGCTAAACAAGAAGGCAAACATCAATGATTGGATCATAACTATCGCGAGGCTACTTAAACTGAGGGTGAGTATGCGGCGTGTCAGCGGTGCGTGTAAAGGAATTTTAGCCCTGGAAAAGCGTGAAAAAGTGAGCAGCGCTGCTGCTCACTCATGATAGTTAAATATTAATGATGCAAATTATATTGCTGCCGCAGTTGAGCTCTCGCTCGCTTTTGCGCGGTTTTTAAGGAAGGCGTAACCAAAGCCAGTCACCGCCGTACCAGCCGCAATCGCGATTAGGTACATCAGTACAGGTGTAATCGCATTTGGGATCAGTAGGACAAATAAGCCGCCGTGCGGAGCCATTAATTTCGCGCCAAACAGCATAGACAGTGCACCCGTTAACGCGCCGCCTGCCATACAAGCTGGGATAACGCGCATTGGATCTTTCGCTGCAAATGGAATTGCCCCTTCAGAGATAAAGCATAAACCTAGTACAAATGAGGCTTTACCCGCTTCACGTTCACCGGCTTCGAATTTGTCTCTGGCAAGGAAAGTCGCAAGGCCCATACCTAACGCTGGCACCATACCCGCAGCCATAATAGCGGCCATTGGTGCGTAAGTTTGCGAAGCAAGTAGACCAACACCAAAGGTATACGCTGCTTTATTAATCGGCCCACCTAAGTCAAAGCACATCATCGCGCCTAGGATTACACCCAGAAGTACGGCGTTGGCTGAGCCCATGTTGTTTAAGAACTCAGTCATTGCAGCCATGATGCTCGATACAGGGCCACCGACGATGTAAATCATCACCAAGCCAGTAAAGAGACTCGCCACAAATGGAATGATGAGGATTGGTTTTAGCGCTTCCATCGATTGAGGTAAGGAGACTTTATCTGCAATGAATTTAGCGGCGTAACCTGCAATGAAACCGGCCACAATACCACCAAGAAAACCGGCTCCGGTAGAGCTTGCCAACATCCCGCCAATCAAACCAGGAGCAAGCCCCGGACGGTCAGCAATCGAGAACGCAATAAAACCCGCCATGACAGGGATCATTAATGCAAAGGCTGAACCGCCACCAATGGTCATCAGCGCTGCCGCCAATGTGCCTTGCTCTTTAAACGCTTCAATACCAAACACAAAAGAGAGTGCGATGATCAAACCACCCGCGACTACGACAGGAAGCATGTGAGATACCCCAGTCATCAGGTGCTTGTACACCCCTTTTTTCTCTTCGGTTTGATTGTTATTAGACGCTGACGATTGCGTATAAATAGACGCTTGGTTAAACGCGTTGGTGATCTCTTGCTCGGTTTTTTTCAGTGCAAGACCTGTACTGGTTTTGTACAGTTTTTTACCGTTGAAACGATCAAGTGGCACTTCGATATCGGCCGCAATGATCACCAAATCCGCATCAGCAATCTCTTGCGCCGTGAGTTGGTTTTTCGCGCCCACAGAACCACGTGTCTCTACTTTGATCTGGTGGCCAAGGCGTTTTGCATGGTTTTCTAGCGCTTCTGCCGCCATAAAGGTGTGTGCAACACCCGTTGGACAAGCGGTAATCGCCACGATTTTTTTAGCGGCTTGCGTTACGACTGGCGCAGACACCGTTTTTGCCTCTTGCTCAGTTAGGATAGTCGCTGCATTTATCGCGCTGTTTAAAAAAGCAACGGGATCAGACGTGCAGGCTGAAATGTCACTTTGGTACACTTTTTTGCCGATAAAGCGGGTGGTATCTATTGGTGTATTACGAGCAATAACCACCACATCTGCGTTGTCGATTTCACTGCTAGAGAGCGTATGGCCTTGAATGATGCTGGAATGGTATTCAACCACAGCGGTCCAATTGAGCGATTTTGCCGCTTGTTCAAGCAGCCCGGCAGCAATGATGCTGTTTGCAATACCACTGGGGCATGCGGTAATAATAGCAATCTTCATAGTTACGACCTTCTGTCCTTATGAGTTAGCGCTTAAGCTAACGGGTTGTAATTGGATTTGTTGTTGTAGGGTTTCGAGTTGTTTTCGGTTTGACATACCCACGCCGACTTGCGTAACAGCTAACGCAGAGAGGGCGGTGGCAAAAGTAAGCAGTTCTGTTTTTTCCATCTGCTGCATGTGTCCCCAGCAAAGGCCCGCGACTAAAGTATCGCCTGCGCCAACAGTGCTAACGACCTGCATACGTGGTGGTTTTGCATGCAGCCATTGATGTTGGTTCAACCACATCACGCCATTTGCTCCCATCGACACCACGATATTTTCAATGCCTTTTTCGGCCAGTTGCGCGGCGGCAGCTTGGCATTGCTCAGGAGTGTGTAGTTCACGCCCCACAAACTGAGAAAGCTCTTCATCGTTTGGTTTAATCAACCAAGGCTTTGCGTCAAGACCCGCTTTGAGGGCATCACGACTGCTATCAAACAGCACTTTTTTACCCATGGAGTGCAGTTTTTCGATCCACGAAGCACATAATGCTGGGGAGATGCCCTGTGGCAAGCTGCCAGCGAGCACAAAATAGTCGTGATCAGCGGCTAATCTCTCGAGAGTGCGTTCAAACTGCTCAATGGCAAGCGGCGTCACTTCAACTCCGGGGAAATTGATGTCGCTCACTTCACCCGATTGCTCCACCAATTTCACGTTAATACGGGTTGCACCATCAACACGAACAAACTCATCAATTGCGGCCATCTGATCAAATAGCTGACAGAACAACTCTTGGTTATCACGGCCAAGAAATCCGGTCACAGTCACCTTTGCACCGAGATCGCTCAGTACTTTCGCAACATTAACCCCTTTACCTGCGGCGTGAAGCGAGCCTTGTTTGACTAGGCTCACTGAGCCAACATTCAGCACATCCAAGCTACCTGTTAAATCAAGCGCTGGGTTGAGCGTGATAGTGACGACTTTATTTGTCATGGCTTAATCCTCACCCTTCACCTAGACCAGAAGCAATCGCTTTACCGATCGATTCTAATGCTTGCTCGGCGTCTGGCCCCTCAGCTGAAAATTGCAGCTGGTGGCCATGTTTTACGCCCAGCGCAATGACTTTCATCAGGCTTTTCGCATTAGCTGTTTTTCCGTCGCCATCTAAGTTAGACACTTTGATATTGGCTTCAAATTTCTTCGCTTCGGCCACCAACATCGCTCCTGGACGAGCGTGCAGACCATGTGCGTTTTTGATTTTGAATATCGCAACCTTGCTTGCTGCGCTCTCATCATTTGCTGGAGTTTGCTCATTGTCATTGCTGAAGAAAGCCAATAATTGGGCAGCATTCGCATTGAGCAAGGTTTCTTGTTGTTGCTGAAGCACAAGCTGCGTGAGCTTATCCAGAATGTTTTGGTGGGCATTATTACAAGCGGCAATCGCGATCAAGGCTTTGACGTTGAGTTGATTGTATTCACACGCATTGGCGGTTGACACAAACGAAATGCCCGTGCGTTTGACCGCTTTGTCACTGCTGATTAACCACAATCCCTTGCCTAGGTGGGTTGGCTCTTTCGTGACCAGTTCGGCAACAAATTCATTGTCAGCACAGCCGGTATTGCGTAGCAAACCGCCAGCGACGGCGCTCATCTGTACCATATCACTGGCAGGGAAAAGCAGTTGGATCAACGAAGCATCAAAATCAGGCTCAAATTGCACTTCGCCATTGAGGAGTGCAATCACATCATTGGCACTGGACGCTTGTTTCAGTTTCTCTTCAACGCCATCGGCGGACAACACTTGCGTCAGTTGCTTCAGAATGCCCAAATGTTCATCGGATTTCGCTGCAATACCAATCGCGACATAAACGGTTGCGTCGTTACCCCAGTCAACGCCGTTGGGGAAGTGGTGAACAGCAACACCCGTTTGCTTAACCAGTTGACGTGTATCGGTTGTACCGTGTGGGATCGCGATACCATTACTAAGAAAGGTCGAATTCTGAGCTTCACGGTTAAGCATGCCATCGACATAACCTGCTTCGACGAACCCTTTGTTGGTTAGATCCGCTGCGATAGCTCGAATCGCCTCTTGCTTGTTCGTGGGTGATTGGCCCAAAGTAATATTGTTGGAATTGAGTTGCAGCATTTTGGCCTCTTTGCCTTACGGCTTAATTCGTTATCACTTTGAAGTATGGATTTCACCTAAGTGATAGTTTATTAATATGACTTATTCAAGCTGAATCGTTTCAGCTTTTTTCCCAAAAAAATTCAGCAAACCTATTTTTGACGAAAAATGGCGCTGTTCAATTTATTACTCACACTGCTCATTTTTTTATAACACTCACATTTGGTCATCTTTACATCGATGAAGTGATGGTCAAATGTAGCCTTAGTTATCATTTTGTAATTTTGCTGAATCCTTTCAGCTTTTATACTGAATCGATTCAGCGTATAATTCAACTTCATCAAGGATCAAAAAATGAGTTCTATGATCCGACGCACAGAACAAGAGTGGTTGATATGACACTAGATGAGATAGCGAAGTTAGCGGGAGTCTCTAAAACCACCGCCAGTTATGTAATCAATGGCAAAGCGCAGAAGTACCGCATTAGTGAAAAAACCCAGCAGAAAGTGATGGCCGTGGTGGATGCTCATAATTACCGTCCCGATCATGCCGCTTCTGCTTTGCGAGCAGGAAATAGCCGCTCTTTTGGGCTCATCATCCCTGATCTTGAGAACACCAGTTACGCGCGTCTTGCTAAATTGTTAGAGCAGAACTCTCGTCAAGCGGGTTACCAAATTCTCATCGCCTGTTCGGACGATGACCCGCATACCGAAATGTCGGTGGTGGATGCCTTGGTCTCACGCCGCATCGATGCACTGTTTGTTGCCAGCGCGATTCCTCACGCCAGTGAGTTTTATCTCAAGTTGCAACATTCAGGTACTCCGGTTATTGCGATTGACCGCCCGTTAGATGATGAATTTTTCGCCTGTGTGATCAGTGAAGATTTCAACGCCGCGTTTGAATTGACTCACTCTCTATTAACGCCGGAGATTAAAACCGTTGGTTTGGTCGGTGCATTACCAGAGCTCAATATTTCGCAAGAGCGCCAGTTGGGTTTTGAAGCCGCGTTAAGAGCGAAAACTGTGCACAGTGTTATCGGTTATGGCGCGCACTTTAATCGAGAAGAGGGCAAACGAGTGGTGAATGAATGGATCGCCAATAACAGTATGCCAGATGCGATCGTCGCGACTTCTTACACTCTGCTTGAAGGGATTTTAGATGTACTGTTTGAAAACCCAAGTTTAATGAATCAGGTTAAGTTATCGACATTTGGTGACAACCGTCTACTTGATTTCTTGCCGATTAAAATTAACTCTCTGCCGCAGCAGTTTGAACTGATTGCCGACAGCGCACTTGCTTTGGCCCTCAACGCTTCGGCAAAACGTTATCAAGCTGGGATCGAATTGGTGCCTCGTAAACTGAAAGTTCGTATTCATTGATGGTCACTTTTTAGCTTAATTTTTATAAAGTCATCAAGAAAATTCACGTAGCCTAAGCTCTGTTTTTCTCGATCTTACGTCGCTTTTCTTGGTTAATCGCGTATTATGAAGCACTTTGATTTTCGGTATTTTTAGGGTTGGAATGAAGTTTCTTCACACCTCTGACTGGCATCTCGGTCGACAATTTCATAACGTTTCTTTATTAGATGATCAGCGCGCAGTACTCAATCAATTGATTGAGTATCTGCAGTGTAATCGGGTGGATGCTTTAATCGTCGCCGGAGATATCTACGATCGTTCAGTTCCACCGACGGCAGCCATTGAATTGATGGATGATATAGTCAACCGCGTGTGCAACGAGCTTTCCATCCCCTTAATTATGATCCCCGGTAACCACGACGGGGCGAAGCGTTTAGGCTTTGCGGCCAAGCAGATGCAACACTCGGGCTTGCACATTATTAGCAATTTTGAACAGATGATGCAGCCTGTGGTACTAAAATCAGCCATTGCTGGTGAAGTGGCATTTTATGGTATGCCTTATAACGACCCTGAAGTCGTTCGCCACCACTTTGGAGAGGCCGTAACCAGTCATGATGAAGCCCATCAATACCTCATTAAGCAGATTACATCGCAGTGGAATCCGTCACAACGTCACGTTATGATTAGCCACTGCTTTGTTGATGGCGCTATCGAATCTGACTCTGAACGTCCTTTGTCCATTGGCGGCTCTGATCGTGTCAGTCATCAACACTTTGTACCTTTTGATTATGTTGCGCTCGGCCATCTGCACCAACCGCAGAAAAAGGGGGAAGAGTATATCCGCTACTCTGGCTCTCTAATGAAATACAGCTTTTCAGAGCAGCACCACAAGAAAGGAGCGACCTTTGTTGAATTTGATGAACAAGGTTTTGCCAGCGCCACGCATGTGCCACTGACTGCTCCTCATACCATGCGTATTATTGAAGGTGAGTTGCTGGAGATCATCGAGCAAGGCAAAACAGACCCACACAACCACGATTATCTGTTAGTTCGTCTTACCGACAAACACGCGATACTGGACCCGATGGAAAAACTGCGTCAATCCTACCCCAACGTACTGCATTTAGAAAAACCGGGCATGTTGGTGGGAGTGGATCAAGCAATGGGGCGTGCACGTTTGGCACGCGGTGAGGTGGATATGTTCCGCGATTTTTTCTTAGAAGCTAAGCAAGAAGCGTTAACCGCAGCGCAAGAGCAAGCGGTGATCGACGTCATTCAAGCCCTAAAACCGGGAGCCCAAGTCTAATGCGTCCAATACAATTGACTCTGCAAGCATTTGGCCCCTTTGCTCATAAAGAAGTGGTGGATTTTACCGCCTTGGGTGCCTCGCCGCTATTTTTGATTAATGGTCCAACCGGAGCGGGCAAAAGTTCACTGCTCGATGCCATTTGCTACGCTTTGTATGGTGAAACGACAGGCAGTGAGCGCACTGGTGATCAAATGCGCTGCGACTATGCGGACCCGCACACGCTCACCGAAATCAGCTACCAGTTTGAGCTTGGCGGGCGAATCTACCAAGTTGATCGCTCGCCCGACCAAGAAGTGCCGAAAAAACGCGGTGAAGGCTCAACAAAAAAATCCCATGCCGCGAGCTTGTTTGAATGGGTCGATGGCGAAATGAAATTGCTTGCTAACAAACCCAATCCCGTCGGTAAAGCCATGGTGGAATTGGTCGGTTTAGATGTAAAACAGTTTCGCCAAGTGATGGTCATCCCCCAAGGGAAATTTCGTGAATTACTGACTGCCAACTCCAAAGAGCGGGAGCAAATCTTTGGTCAGTTGTTTCAAACTCACATTTATAGCCAAATTGAACGAGCGCTGTTTGAGAAAGCGGCGGGGATCCGCAAAGCGAAAGAAGAATTTGATCACCAAATTAAAGGCGCATTGGACGTCGTGAACGCAACTAGCGAGTCACACCTTGAAGCGTGCATTGCTGAGCTGTCACCCCAATTAACGGCCGCTCACGCCGCGTACCTAGATGCCCAGCAAAGGTTTGATGCAGCGAGCAGCGAGCAAAAGGCGGCGCAAACCCTTGCTAAACAATTTCAAGAGCAGCGTCAACTCGTGCAACTTAAAGCCGATCACGATGCACAATCGTCAGTCATCGATGCGGTAAGAGCTCAAAGGCATCAAGCCTTGCAAGCTACGCGCTTAGATTCACCCTATTACGAATTACAATCGTCACAACGTCAGTTAGAAGCGGCCAACCAAGCAAAAGTCGAAAAAGAACAAGCGCTTACACAGTCACAACAGCAGTGGCAACAAGCTAAAGCGGCTCAAGAAGACGCGGCAGAAAAAGTCAAAATAGTGCCGAATCTGATGCAACAAATTTATGACTTAAACCTAATCAAAACTAAGCTTGTTGAGCGAGAACATCATCAAAAAGCGCTGCAACAAGCCTTACGTGAAGTGGAGCTCGCGACGCAAAATCGCCACAACTTGCGCACCGCTGTTGAGCAGTTTGAGCAGCAAATTATGCTTAAGCGTCAAGAGTGCGAAAGAGTTAGCCAGCAGCTGGCTGAGTTAAAAGGCCAGCGCTTAGAGCTTGAAACCATCAAACAGCAGATTGATCGCTTATTAAAGCTGCAGCAGCTTGAACAGCGTTTAGCCACAGAGCAAGCTGCACTGAGCTATAGTCAGCAGCAGTTTGATTTGGCACAGCGCGCAACATTGGACGCGAAACAGCAAGCCGATAAATTAGAGCTGATTTGGCACACCAACCAAGCCGCCGAGCTGGCTCGAACCTTGGAGCAAGGCGACGAGTGCCCGGTGTGTGGCAGTTGCGATCATCCTAAATTAGCGCGTTATACCGGAGAAACGGTGACTAAGGCGCAAGTGCAGCAGGCGAGAGCGATACAGCAAAACAAACTGGCCACAGAGCAAGAAACGCTAAAACAGCAACAGCAACGAGCGACCCAATACGCACGGCTTGAGCAAGAGATGGCAAGTTTGAGGGAGTCATTATCTGGAAATACGCAAAGTTTAGTACAACTGCAGCAAGCTCAAAGCGATCTTGAACATTCCATTGCTCATCTTGAATCGCTCAATCCAGAGCAATTAGCTCAACAATTGGCAAAATTAGAACTGCAGTTAGCACAAGCTAAGCAAAATGCTGAAACGCAGCAGCATAAAGTCGAACAAGCCACCCTGACGGTTGCCAAAGAGCAGACTCAAGTTTCTGCATTAAGCCAAGGGATCCCGGAGTTGTATCAAGACAGTTTGCATTTGAACGAATCTTTAACCCAGTTAGAGCTACAATTGGCCAATCTCAACCGTTTAGATGCGGAAACTAAAGCGCGCTTCAATCAAGCGAACGCCGATTTTTCTGGTGCGAAAGCGGCGTTGGCGGCGGCGGTCGAACACCAGATACATTGGCAAAATGCGTTTATGCAGTCACAGCAGCAGTGGCACAGTGCGCTGATTGAGAGCCAGTTCGACGATACTGAGCACTATTTACAGGCACGTTTATCTTCACAGCATATCGAGCAGCTTGAAAAGCAGATCAAACAATTTGACGAAAGAAGTACGACGTTAAACGCCCAGCTTCAAACATTAGCCAGTGAGCTGAGTGAAAAAAGTGAGCCCAATCTTGCTGAGTATGCAAGCGCGGTCGAGGCTGTAGCCATGTTACAGCAAAGCGCACTGGATCAATGGAGCAGGTTACGGTCTAAAATGGATGCCTTAACCAGTGTGAAAGAAAAAATCGCTATTTTACATATAAAAAATGAAGCCTTAGAGCAAGAGTATCAAGTATTTGGGACTTTGAGTGATATCGCCAACGGCAAAACAGGCGCTAAAGTGAGTTTACACCGCTTTGTTCTTGGCGTGTTGTTAGATGATGTGCTGATCCAAGCCTCAATGAGGCTGCAGATCATGAGTAAGGGGCGTTATCTGCTCAAGCGTAAAGAAGATCGCGCCAAAGGTAATGTGGGTTCAGGGCTTGATCTGATGGTCGAAGATGGCTACACCGGAAAATGGCGAGATGTGGCGACCTTGTCAGGTGGTGAATCTTTTATGGCGGCGTTGTCATTAGCGCTGGGGTTATCGGATGTGGTGCAATCATACAGCGGCGGTATTAAACTGGATACACTGTTCATCGATGAAGGTTTTGGCAGTTTAGATCCTGAGTCATTGGACTTGGCGATTCAAACCCTTGTCGACTTACAACAAGGAGGCCGAACGATCGGCATCATTTCTCACGTGAGCGAGCTGAAAGAGCAAATAGCCTTACGCATTGATGTCGATGTGGCGAGAAACAACGGCAGTTCAATAAGACTTGTTGCATAATGAATGGGAATGTAGGTTATCTTGTGCTAGTTATTAATAAGCATAGCGTGGCGAGTGTGACTCACTTCGACGTTTAAAAAGACCAGGTTATGCATAATGATGATTATAAAAATGAATATATCAGTTTGGTAAGGTTGCATGGACGTAGTAAAAAAAATATACCAGTACGCTGAGCCGAACCTCACCCTTGTGGGATGGATGGGGTTCATTGGTTTTCCCCTCTATTATTACGTGTGGACTTATCTCTTTCCACAACCTTATGAAAGTATGGAGTTACGGGCGATTTGCGCCATTTTATTTGCGGGGATTATTTTTCGCAATTCAACGCCGAAACATTTACAGCACTACTTACCTTACTATTACTTGTTTTCAATAGGATTTTGTTTGCCATTCTTTTTTGGCTACATGATGCTGATGAACGATTGGTCAACGATCTGGGCGATGTCGTTCATGGCGTCTATTTTCCTCCATATCCTCTTAGTCCACGAAACAAAAGTTATGCTGATTCAAGCCGCCATTGCATTAGCATGTGCTTACTTTGTGACTTATGGCGTAATGGACGCGGAACTGCGAGTGATGGTGGAATGGCCGTACGTACCGATTTTTCTATTTACTTACATTTTTGGTAACCTGTTCTATTTTCGTAACCAAATTGAACATGAAGCGAAGGTGTCGATTGCCAAGTCTTTTGGCGCAGGGATTGCGCATGAAATGAGAAATCCATTAAGTGCGTTAAAAGCGTCAATTGAAGTAATGGGTTCGGTATTGCCCAATCCTACTGCATCCAAATCAGAATCTTATATGCTACCGTCTAAAGATTTAGATCTGATTGCTGGTCTATTAAGAGATGCTGATGAAGTCATTCGCTCCGGTAATGAGACCATTGATTTGCTGTTAACTTCGATTGATCAAAATAGGGTCTCAACATCGACCTTTAAAAAGCATGCTGTAAAGCCTGTTATAGAAGAGGCACTGCGCAGTTTTTCTTATAAAAGACCAGAAGACAGGCAGGCAGTGACTCTTAAGGTAGTGGATGACTTTGATTTTTTAGGCAGCAGTACACTGTTAAAATACGTGCTCTACAATCTACTCAAGAATGCGTTCTACTATCAAAATAACGATATGTTTAATATCCATATCACCTTGAAATCAAGTGAGAATTGCCACCAAATTACAGTGAAAGACAATGGTGTTGGTATTGAACCTCATTTGCTGGACGATATTTTTAAAGACTTTTATACCTTCGGTAAAAATGGCAGCTATGGTCTGGGGTTACCCTTTTGTCGTAAAGTAATGCATGCTTTTGGAGGGGATATTATCTGCCGTTCTGAACTTGGAGAGTGGACGGAGTTTACCTTAACGTTTCCCGAGTATGATTCGCAAGCCGTTGCTAATATTAAACTCGATCTAATGAAGGCGAAATCTCTGCTTTATATTGGCAAAACGAGCATAGTGAATCGTTATCTCAGTGAGAAATCGTTCTATCTTGGTTTCCAGCTTAATGTCTTAGAGCCTGAGAGTGCTTTGCGTCGAGAAGAGTTTGAATTTGAGTTTGATCTGATCTTTGTGGATCTGCAAACGTTGGATGAAACGCCGGATTACTTAACCAAACTGGAACCTAAACTGCATTTTACACAAGCAAAAGTTTGCTATTTATATGACCAAAATCAGCGTTACGCGCTGACGATGGAGCGTCATTTAACCATTTACCCAATTGAAAAGCACAAATTGTTATTGGATGGATCGGCGATTATTGATGAACTACTCTTTGAAACGGAAGAGCTTATTGCCGATAAAAATGTTATCCCGTTAAAACAATATGATTATGAAAAACGAATTTTGTTGGTCGATGATAACCACTCCTTACGTAGCTTCACCGCTCTGTTGCTAGAAAAGCAAGGGTATGAAGTACTGCAAGCGAGCGATGGGGAATTAGCATTACAAATGTTGGCCAATAATTCAATTGACTTGGTGTTAATGGATATTGAAATGCCGATTATGGATGGTATTTCGGCCACTTTATCTATCCGTTCATCCACCGCTTCTTACAGTAAAGTGCCTATTATTGGGCACACGGGTGACAATAGCCCTTCAACGATAGAAAAAATCCGTACATCAGGAATGAATGATTACGTTTTAAAACCAGCGGATAAAACGCTATTGTTAAAAAAATTAAGTCACTGGATTTAATAACCCTAGGTAAACCCTAGGGTTATTCCTTACCTTATCCTTCTTATTTGAGATTGCACCATTGGTTTAGTATGTCGATGCGTGACTTACTTGAAATAGAGACTGCTATCATTTTGGGCCCTTTCACACACGGTTAATATGGTGTCAATTTGTGAGTCAGTGACATTACTATTTAACGAAAGCCGAATAATGTTTTTATTCTTTGAAGTGGCAGGCCTGCAAAAAACAGCACCAAATATTTGATTCTCTTCTAAATAATCGCGAACTTTTTCTGTATTTCGTTCATCTCCGGTTTCTAGCGCTATGATTTGGGACTCACTTCGTACGCTTAGCCCTATACTATTTAGTCCACGACGCAGTGTGTGTGCATTGCGGTGCAACTGAGTTCTTTTAGAATCGGCTGATTTGATAATGTCCAATGTCGCTTCTAACGCTTCGACTTCATAAGGCAAAATAGTTGAACTAAAAATAGCGGGATAACCCACAAAAGGGATACAGTGATTCACATTATTATTCGCCCAAATAGCGCCAGCGCGATACGCGAATGTTTTCGCAAGGCTAGCTGTAATAAAGTCAACCTCTGCAGTTAACCCTAATTCACTGACAAGTCCTGCACCTTTTTCGCCATGTGTGCCAAGTGAATGCGACTCATCAACTAAAATGGCGCATCCATACTCTTTGGCGATAGTGACCAAATCGGTGAGTGGTGCAATCGTACCGATAGTGCTGTAAATCGAATCAACCACGATGAGCCCTGGGCCGTGTCGAGCGATCAGTTTTTGCAAATGATCACAATTATTGTGCATGAATGGGTGGATATTGGCATTAGCATAGCGAGCACCTTCCCACATTGACATGTGAGCAAAAAAGTCAATGTAGACGTTACTTTGTGGCCCGCACACGGCTTGCAACAAGGCTGTATTAGCATTCCATCCTGATTGAGAAAGAAGGCAACTATCAAAGCCTACAAATTCTGCAAATTTCGTTTCTAATGAAGGTTTAGACTCTTCATCTTGTAGGAAAATAGCGGACATAAAAACACTATCATGTGTTTTATCGATGGCGTTTTTCAGCCGTGCTTTAATTAATGGATGATCAGCCAAGCTTAAATAATCATTACTTTGTAACACTATGTCGTTTTTTGTTGGCCTTTTCCCTAGGACTAGGTGTTTTCCGTTAGCATTTGCATTAATCAAATCATTGATGAAATAGTCAATTCTAGATTGTATAGAAGCCGGTAGTTCGTGTTTCCACTTACGTGAATTCATGGTTATATCCTTTATATGTTTTTAATTAAATGCCAGCTGACAAAGGATATATTGAATATTAATTTAAAATTGTCACGAGTGAGTTTTTATTATTTTGGCTACTATTGCAAATTAAGGTATAGTGTCTTTTATATTGTTCGTCATTGCCTAGGCTTATCCAGCCCTAATTAATTTTTAATTAAAGATAAATATTAGGTTTTTATTTATTAGCAAATAATTCAGGCCAATACATTTTTATATAACCAATAGAAACCCAAACGACTAAGAAAGTAGCAATAGTCAATTCAAATAACCCAAATTGATGTAACCAGTGCCATTGCGGGTACTGTCCTTCAAAGAAGGTGGTTAAACGATGCATGGCGATAGCACTGATGACAGAAGGGAAGGTCACAGCAGCAATAGACGGTTGAAACTTGAGCCTGAGCAGACGGATATAGCAAAGGTAAATAAGTAGTGTCATGGTGATGGCAATGCCAGCCAGTGCGCCTGTTAATATTGGATCAGGATGAGGGAAGTTGACCAAATACGTCGCGAGGGTGAGGTTAATAGGTGCAGCCATAATCGCGAGTGTTGGGCGTGCGCGTTTAGGTAACATTCCAGCAAACACCAAACGATATAACACTAACGGCAGCATAAAAAAATAGATAGCGATACAGACAGAGACGAGTGTTTCTGAAAAGACAGTGTGGCCAAATTGCGTGCCAGCGAGCGAGCTACTGATTAACCCAACCGGATAAAGAAACCAGCTTGGTACAATATGGCTGATTTTAAAGTTCATGGCCTGAAAACTGAAGAAAAGCAGCATCATGGTGAAGTGCAGCAAGAGCGCGGTAAACCAAATAGGATAAGCAATGAGCGGTGAAATTAAAGCGAGATAATCACTTAAGATCAGTAAAGTCATGCTCATTGGAGCCATCAAGCTACCTGAAAGAGGGTGGCGAATGTCCTCCATGAATGTCTTGAAGCTGGTGAGGTATTTTAGCAAGACAGGTAGCAGTAATAATGCACCGAGCAGTGCCAAATAGGGGCGAATAATGAGACCGACCGAGGGAATATAAAGCGCCCACGCATGCCCGAGGCTGATCACACCTAATGCTAGCGCCGCTTGAGAGGGCGGTGTGCTTTGTACTTGAATTAACCTTTTCCAGTTCAACGATAAACTCCATGTCATCATTTGCTCTAGAAAATGAATAATGTATTTCTAGCAGCCAGCAAACGAGCGCATTATCAAGTTTATCGAGTTGTGGTGCAACATCTCACTTTCTAATTTGTTACTTAGATATAACAATTCGCAGCGGAGTCAATATTCATGAGTCTCACGATTACTCTTTTGGTGGAAGATCTTGTTGTTGCAGCTTGGCATTTTTCAAGGTGCGATGAAGCAACTGGCTATAAATGGGTTGGCCGCCAAGTAATTGAGCGAAAATAACCGCGCCAAGGCTAGTAATAATCAGCGGTAAAATTAAATAATAATTATTGGTCATTTCAATAACTAATAAAATACCTGTAATGGGTGCGCGAACCGTTGCGGCAAACAGTGCACCCATGCCTGCAATGGCGAACATTCCTGGGTCAATCGCTAATTGTGGTAACAGTTCTTGCGCAATCAGGCCAAAGGCGTAGCCAAACAGCGTGCCTAATGCCAGCATTGGTGCAAAAATCCCGCCCGGAGCACCAGAACCAAAGCAGATCAAGGTGGTAAAAATACGACCAATGAACAAAAGCAGCAAGATAGCGGCACCGTAGTCACCATTGGTGATATTAGGGATCAGTGAGATGCCACCCCCAGTCAATTCAGGAATATACAATAAAGTTAAGCCAAAACAGCCTCCCAATAATGAACCCGTGAGTAAATATCGCTTACGATCATTGCGATGAATTCTGGCAAAAATATCTTGTGATAGTGTGATTAAACGGTTGAATAGCACACCGAAAATACCAAACAGTCCCCCAAGCAGCAGAAACAGCCACAGTGAAGCCAGCTCTGGTGCTTGATATTGCGGCATTTGGATCACAGCATGTTGGCCATTAATCACGCGAAAGACGATATTTGCCGCCACCGCAGAGACAATAACAGCACGTACTGAAATGAGGGTATAGCGAAACTGCGGGCGCATCTCCTCTATCACAAACATGATGCCCGCCAGCGGCGCATTAAATGCGGCAGCTAGGCCTCCAGCTGCGCCAGAGGCTAAGAGTGAGTGGCGGGTATCGTCATTTTTGATGCGGAAAATATCCGACACCATTCGGCCAATGGCTCCCCCCATTTGAACCGTGGGCCCTTCACGTCCCAAAACCATACCAGAACCTAAGGCGCCCATACCGCCAAAAAACTTCACTGGCAGTACTCGCCACCAACGAACGGGGCGCATACCATCCATCGCGCCTTCAATTTCAGGAATGCCAGAACCGGCGGCTTCGGGCGCAAACCGGTGCACAAGGAAATAACCGATAAACGCCAACGCTGCACTGATAAGAAAAGCGGCCAACCACAAGGGTAAGATATTACCAATCTCACTTTTTAACCACTCGGTGCGTGTTTCCGAAACCAAGTGCACAGCGGCCTCAAAGTAAGTACCAACAATCCCAGCAAGAATACCGACAATGAGCGAAAGAAAAAGGATTGAGAGTGGTGTTTTGTCCTTAGAGAGAAATTGGTTAATCGTATCTTTTGGAACTTTTGCAAGCAGTGACTGTTTCAATCTCTCTCTTTTGGTCATGTAAAAAAGGGCCTCGATTGGTAAAATGTGAACATATTTTGTTACAGAATTATACGCGCCAAAGTGATTAACTATAGCGTCAAAGCTGCAATGTAGATTTCCATATCTGGAAGATGGAGAGATTCTCTACTAAAAACGAGATCTGAGTTAAAAATGAGTTAAAAAACAGAGATTGAACCTTGCTAAGCCAGCCAAATGAACCATAGTTAAAGCGTAAGGCAGATTCAGATATCGTACAGGGAGGAATTCAAGCCTTACCTACAATTTGGATGGAATCAGCAATATTTCAATTCTATGTCCTCGTTTATGATCGGGTTGCATCTATAGTCCTCCCGATTCGCGAACTCACGATTGAGTTACGAGGGGAAAGGCGCGCTCACCGTAGTGCGCCTTTTGTCGTTTATGTACCTCGGCTCATTGTTCCTGTCTAACTGGCAAACCATGCACTGGCTTCTTATTTCGGTATATACTGCCGCAAAAGGAGTGCTGACATGACAAAAAAAGTACCAACTAACATTATTACCGGTTTTCTTGGTGTAGGAAAAACGACGGCCATTTTGAATTTATTGAAGAATAAACCTGCTGATGAAAAGTGGGCGGTGTTGGTCAATGAGTTTGGAGAAATTGGTATTGATGGGGCGATGATGTCTGACCAAGGCGCGCTGATCAAAGAAGTACCGGGCGGCTGTATGTGCTGTACCGCGGGTGTTCCTATGTCTGTTGGAATTAACGCCTTACTTAGGCAAAAGCCCGATCGTCTATTAATTGAGCCAACAGGGCTTGGGCACCCTAAGCAAGTGGTGGCAACTTTAACTTCTGATCAATATGCACTGTATGTCGATTTAAAAGCCACGATCACTTTAGTGGATCCGCGCAACTTGCGTAATGAAAAATACACATCCAACCAAAATTTTAATGACCAATTGGCCAGTGGTGATGTGGTGATTGGCAATAAAGTGGATCAATGCACTAGTGCTGATGTGGATGCGTTTAATGACTGGGTGACTGATCAATCACCCGCGAAGATTTTTAGCAAGTTAGTCAAGCAAGGTGAGTTGCCTTTAGAATTATTAGATATTGAACGTCTTCACGGCGCAGCTTCTACTCATATTGAAGCGCATCACCATCATCATGCTTCGTTAGAACCACAGTTTGCGTTACAGCCGGGTAAAGCGTTTGTGCGCAAAGAAAATCGGGGCCAAGGTTATTTCAGTTGTGGTTGGTTAATCGGCGCTGAATACCATTTTGATTTTGATGAGCTTTTTTCTATGCTGAGTGCCCTGACCGCTGAGCGTGTTAAGGCGGTCGTCAATACCGATAAAGGATGTTACGCCTTCAACATCAACCAAGGAGTCGTTTCAGTGAATGAGATGAGCTTAGAAGGGTTTGAATCACGCTTAGAAGTGATTGACTCACAGCTCATGCCATGGGATCAACTAGAAGCGGTATTGCTGAAATTGGCGGGTATCTCTCAATAGGATCCAAAGAAAAAACCAACAAAGAAAGAACAAAGAAAAAATGAACTAAGAAAGGCGAACTGGAACGGCTTCGTCTTTCTCGTTCACTTTATAACTTCTTATAATGCGTTGAGCTATGGCTGCCTTGTTGCGTGATCAACGCGTTCATCAGATAAAATCTGCCCATCTTTGATATTCACTATTCTGTGAGTTCGCTTCGCTAATGCGAGATCGTGAGTGACGACAATAAGCGTTCGTCCTTCTTGATGAAGCTCATTGAACAGGGCTTCAATTTCAGCGCCTGATTTTGAATCTAACGCACCTGTCGGTTCGTCGGCTAAGATAATTTGCGGATCATTGACCAACGCGCGCGCAATCGCCACCCGCTGTTTTTGCCCCCCCGAGAGCTGGTTGGGTTTATGCTGCATGCGATCGCCAAGCCCCACTTTTTCTAATAGTGTTGCTGCACGTGCTCGGCGCTCTTTTAATTTTACTCCGCGATAGACCAAGGGTAGGGCGACGTTATCGAGAGCATTAGCGTATTCGAGCAGGTTGAAACTTTGAAAAACAAAGCCAATTTTTTGATTACGAATATGAGCCAATTGATGGCTGCTGAGCGAGGCGACCGCCTTGTCGTCCAACTGATATTCACCCGATGTAGGAACATCCAAGCAACCGAGGATATTCATTAAGGTTGATTTACCCGAGCCTGATGGCCCTAGAATAGAGAGAAATTCGCCTTTTTGAATCGATAGCGAAACGCCGTCTAATGCTTTGACCAACTCTTCACCACTGCGATAGTGCTTGCTGATATTGGTCAATTGAACAAGGTTCGGTAAGTTTTGTTTATTCACTTTGTAATGCCTCTAATGGCGTAATGCTAGCCGCGCGATTGGCGGGAAACCACGCGGCAATCACACCGACAATCGCCAGCGCCGCGATCACAAGAAAGACAATCGAAAACGACAGTTCGGGTAAGGGTTTCCCTAATTGCTCAAACAGCATATTGCCTTCTAAGGGGGCGTATCTTAATAAGGTGATCAGCCCGTAAGTGGATCCTAAGCCAGCTAAACCTCCAAGTGACATCGTGAGCAAGGCTTGCACTAAATAATGGAGTTTGATAGTGGTTGGCGTAGCTCCGACGGCCATTCGTACACCGATGTCTCGCGTGGATCGTTTTACCGTGGCGTACATGACATTGGCAATACCAATGCCTGCTACGCCGAGGGTAATAAGCCCAATAATGCCCAAAAAGCCTTGTAGACCGAATAAGAAACGGCGCATGCTTTTTTGCCTCAATAGCATGTCTTCGACTTGCAAGATCTGCGTGTCTGAAGCACTGGCACCGTACTTTCTGGCGATCACTTGCTTAATCACTTGCGCGGCTTTTTCGCGATCAACCGTGGCATTGAGCTGCACATTGATCGCTGCAATCGTTGCGTTGGGGTTAAAACGTTGCCAAGTGCGAAAAGGCACAAAGACCGCGTAGTCAATAGGGGTTCCTTGTTCTACCTCTGCACTTGTCTGCGCTATCACGCCGATAACGGTAAAGTTTTCATCACCTATTTTTATCAATTGACCTACGGGGTTTATGCTCAGCGTCTGGGGTTCCAGCCAACTCCAACCATCCTCAGAATTGAACAATTGCACTGCGGCGTTATAACCGAGTACAACCACTTTACGCTGCTGTTGATTATCGAGCGGGTTGATCCATCGCCCTCCTTTGGCTATCTCAATACCAGTTAAGGACTGATATTCTGGGTTAACCGCTAGTGGGCGCTGCCAGGTGCCATTGTCTTGATTGCTGACGCGTTTATCCCATTGTGCGCTGACTTCAGCGCGTTGGATAAAGGGCAGTGCGCGAACAAGCTCAACATCATCCGCTTGCAAAGAGAGGGCTTTCCCTTCAAAAAAGCGTCCGGCGGTCTGGCTGGCATAACCCCCGGTCACATAGAGTAAATTGCCATTGCCACTTTGTGATGAGCGTGTCAGCCCTTGGCGTAATCCTTCGCCTGTTGCGAGCATGGTGGCGATGCAAAGTGTGCCCCAAGCCACCGCTAAAATAGTGAGTAGCAAGCGCAGTTTTTCGGCCGCCATCTCTTGATAAATTTGCCTGATAGGTAACATCATTATTAAGCCCTCGCACTTAAGGCGATGACGGGGGTGAGATTGGCGGCACGCTTTGCTGGGAAATAAGCGGCCAGCAGTGCAAACAACGTAGTGACGAGCAGTGACCAGCCTAGAGCCGGCACAGTGATGACTGGTTCGCCGAGCCAATCAGGTAAGCCGATGTAATTCAGTAATAGCACCACCAGATAGGAGAGGAGCATTCCGAACACTGCACCTAATGCCACTAGCAACCCACCTTCTAAAATAAACTGGCGCAAAATGATCTTCGGTGTTGCGCCAATGGCTAAACGCACACCAATTTCCCGCGTTCTTTCCGTGACAGAAAGGAACATGATATTGGCGACGCCCAAAGCGCCGACCGCAAGCGTCATCGCTCCACTTGCCCCTAAAAATAGTTGTATACCTCGAAACAAGGCATTGAAAAATTGAGCGCCGCTGCTGAAGTCAGGTAGGTTTATGGCCTCAGTATCGCTCGGATCAAAATGTTTCTGTTTGGCGAAGAAAGAGAGGATGTTCATGCGCAATACCGCTGCTGGTATCCCTGCGGCGGGTTGCACAAGGAAAAATTCAGGCTCACTTTGCCAAAGATCAGTAAAAGCGCTGCTTGGGATCATCACTTGGCTGTTTTCATTGTTTATAGAAATGCCCCCTTCTTGCTGCTGAGTAATACCGACAACCGAGAAGGGAATGGTATTGACTTTGATCGTATCACCAATAGATAGCTGACCAACTTGTGCCAACTGCCAACCAACCACCGCAATTCGGGAATGGTTTTTCTGATCGCTGGCGTGAATGCCGCGTGACCCCGCGGTCAGTTGCAAGTTGCGCAATGCTAAAAATTGAGAGTCGATCCCGCTGACGTAACCGGGAAGCATTCGGCCTTTTACATTCGTCACTTTAGCATCCCATTTTCCGTAGATAACTGATAATGCGCTGATGTTTGGGTGCTGTGCCAAAGCGCGCATTTCCGGCTCTGAAAGGGTAATCGCTCGTCTTGCCGCAAGGCCTTGCCAAGGTTTGGTGGTTTGACTGGGGAAAGCCATTTGTGTATCGCTCATTAACAGCGCGAAAGATTGTGTATTGACGCGATAAAATCCTTCACCTAAGGCAACGAGCACTAAAACAGAAACAATACCCCAAACGATAGCAATGACCGCGAGGGCGCTGCGTAGCCGATGGGCAAGCAGCGTTTGCACGACTTGCTGTAGGCTTGAGATCATGAGTGCAGAGCCTGAGAGAGCGAAGCGATCACGTCATCATCTAACTGCCCAGCAGCTTGCAGCAGGCCAATCCGCTGCTTCCAATATTGGTACAATCGCCGTTGTAGACTGTTTTTACTGTTAAACAGAGCGTTATGGGCGTCAATCAAATCAGAAGCTTCAGTCATTCCTGACTCATAAACGGTTTGTTTACTTTTTAAAGCTTGCTCTCTTGAGCTGACTTGTAACTGAGCCATCTCCACTTGTCGCCAATCCAGATGGATTTGGTTAAAGCCACTTTGAATTTTGCGTTTAATCTCGATATCTACCTTGCGCAGTACTTGCTTGGCGCTTAAGACTTGCAGCGCAGCCTGATCGACCGTGGCGCGCGTGGAACCATTCAAATCCAACGGAATTTTTAAGCTTAAACCTGCACTGAGATCTCCATCTCGACCCTGATCATTGTCTTGGTAAGAAACACTGCCAGATAAGGTGGGATAATATTTGGCTTTGGCTGCATCTCGGCCAAATTCAGAAGCGGCGACTTCCTGCTGGGCAGCCAATAACTCAGGGCTGTTATTCTGCGCAAGCTTTAACCATTCAGTTTCGCTGCTGACCTGCATTGGCGGTTCAATGAGGTCGGTCGTTTTAATTTGGTCAATGTGCTGTGGGTCTTGATTGATGAGCGCGATAAGGGCTGACTTTTTCTCTTCTAGAGCGGCTTGCGCACTGAGTATATCGGCTTGCTCATCGACGTGGTTAGCACGCATGTCTTCCAATGCCGTTGATCGAATTTTTCCTGCTTTGTAGCGCTGCTCGGTAATCTTCAGCAGTTTTGCACCTTCTACGAACTTTTGCTCAGCAAGTTGTAGATCGCCTTGTGCGCTGGCGAGATCGAGATAGGCATACAGTAATGTTGCAGCCAGCTCATTATGTGCAGTCTTCACTTTTAATTGTGATGCCACATAGCTTGCTTGAGATTGGTCGAGCTGTGCCCAATTAGCGCTATCCCAAATGGTTTGGCTTAATGTGGCACCATAGCCTTTAGTGTTGTTGCCATCGTCATCCCATGAGGTATCCGCGCTGAGGCTAAAAGAAGGCAGCAAGGCACTTTTGGTACTTCGGACCTCTGTTTCACTGATTTGAGATTGTATCTGCGCTTGTGAATAAGTAGGATCAAAAGCTTTGGCGGCTTGCCAAGCTTGTTCAATAGTGATGGCGTGAGCTGAAAAAGTCACCGCGCCACAGAACGTCATTAGCGCGGCTGCTAGCGCATTACGTTGAAAAGGGCGCTTAGTGGTCATCTTTGCCTCCGAATAAACTGTTGTCGATGATCACATCGTCCGCTGATAAACCCGCAATCACTTCCACATTAATGCCATCGGACAAACCTAAGGTTACGGCGCGCACTTGGTAACCTTGTTCTGACTGATCTGGAATCAAGACTTCAGGTTTTTCACCGCTAAATCGTAATGCGCGTTCTGGAATGGTGATGACGTTTTCCACGCTCTTTAATGTAATCTGTGCGGTAGCAGAAAAGCCCGAGCGAATCACCATATTGTCAGGAAAGCGAATCTGGTTAATCTCCACTTCAAATCCATTATCAAAGCTAGTCGTTTTGGTATCACTAGGGTTATTCAACTTATCAGATTGAACCGCAACTTTGCTTAATACGCCGCTGATTTCCGCTTCTGGATACGGTGCTAACGTTAAGTTGACGGCCATCCCTGCGGCGAGTTGCGCCGCATCATGTTCACTGACACTGCCTTTGAAAATCATGTCATTCATATCGGCAATCGACATCATTTCAGTTGCCGCTTGGCTTGAGGCAGTGGAAATGATCGGCTCTCCCACTTCCACTTTTAGGTTTAAAATGGTGCCATCAATGGGGGCGACGAGTGTGGACGTGAGTTTCGAATCGCCAACCGATGCTTCACCGCTGCGGATCAGCTCAAGGTTCTGCCTTTTTTGTTGCACTTCGGCTTGTTTTGATTTCAGCTCTGATTTTGCTTGGATTAGCTCACCGTAGTTTTCCGGCACAATCTTTTGTTCAACTAACTGCTGCAAGTTTGCCAGCGTCTGTTTGGCGGAATCTAAGCTCGCCTCACTTTGCATTAAAGCGGTGGTTGCGTCGGTTAACGCTTGCGGTGTTGGATTTGGACGCACTTTGATCAAAGGCGTGCCCAAGGTAACTTGTTCACCGACCCGATGATAAATTTCACCGACAATCCCCTCAATTTGCGATTTTATAGATACCGAGTGAGCTGGCACGATTTGGCCAACAGCGATTGCCTGTTTGGCAATATTTCCCTGTTCGACCGTCAGAGTGGGGAAAGCCGAGAGAGATTCATTGCTATTGGTAGTTAGGTAATAGCCCCCGCTGATTAAGGCGGCGCTAATTACCGCGATGGCCCAACGCTTTTTCATGAACAATTCCATATCTAAGGAGAAAATAAACAATGGTGGTATGACTTGAGTGTCATCAGAAGGTTCCTTCATGCTATAGAAGTAGCGCATAAAAACCTGTATTGATTTGTCATGATAATGTCAGCTAGAAATAGCAAACAGCATGCAGTTGTCTGTTCTGATGAAAAGGGCGATCATTGACCGCCCTGATGGTAATAGTAGAAATGAGGTGTAGCGTAGAAGGGATCCGAGAGGAATTTAGCGTTTATTACGCAAATAACGTTTACGACGCTCTACTTTTTTGGCTGCTTTTTCCTCGGCTTCTCTGGCCGCTCGTTCTTCCACTTCCACTAACTCTTTGGTGATCATTTCAGGGCGTTCAAGAGTAATTTGGCCCAGAATACCTTGGCGCAATTCATGCAGTAGGATTTCCGAAGCTTTGTGCAGATCAATACGGCCACCGGGGCGCAGAGCACCACGTTTGCGGCCAATTTCTTCCATCCATTCCACGTCAGATTGAGGTAGCTCATCGATTTGATAACGCTCTTGCAAACGCTCAGGATAAGCTTGCGCTAAATACTCAACAGTATAAAAGGCTACATCCTCATATTCCATTGCAGTATCTTTTACTGCCCCCGTTGCGGCTAGGCGAAAACCACTGTGTGGGTTTTCCACTTTAGGCCATAAAATTCCCGGAGTATCGGACAGCACAATGCCATTTTGCAAATTGATACGTTGTTGGCGGCGCGTAACGGCGGGTTGGTTACCTGTTTGAGCCACAGCGCGACCAGCTAACGTATTGATGATGGTTGATTTGCCTACGTTCGGGATGCCCATGATCATGGTGCGAATATTTTTCCCCACTTCTTCACGATGTGGTGCCAACTTACGGCAAAGCTCCATGATTTTATGCACTTCTTGAGGGTTAGACGTGGTTACCGCCATTGCTTTCACCCCTTGTTCTTTCTCAAAATGGTCGATCCACAATTGCGTCATTTCAGGGTCTGCTAGGTCACGTTTATTGAGTACCTTCACACACGGTTTATTACCACGCAAATGGGAGATAAGTGGATTCTCGCTGCTAAACGGGATACGAGCGTCCAACACTTCGATAATCACATCAACTTGCGGAATGACCTCTTCGATCTCCTTACGTGCTTTATGCATGTGTCCCGGAAACCATTGAATTGTGTTGTTAACCATTTGAAAACTGCCTTTTAATGTAAAAATTCTGCTGGTGGAGGAAGAGAGTTTTTATTGATGTTTATGAGAATCATCAACAAGGTTTACTGATAACCACCGCAGTTTTAGATGTGATGATGTTAACATTTAATTGGCGAGGCTGGAATCTAAGCTGTGCGGTGAACTTTACGTGTTCTGTCAATGATGAGATGGCTTAGGATTGACGACGCTCGTGCAGTTACATCTCTTGTCGGTGAGAGAGCACTGAACCGAGCAAAAATTCGGTCAGATCGTGCTTGGTTAAGCAAGTTTTTGCCCAGCGGAGCAATTTATTGCTCAAGTAGTCAAAAGCCAAAGTTAACCTATTGAAATATAATAATTTAACACTGGCATTGCTTTTGCTTAGTGAGGCATTACATTATGCGATGCGATTCACGAAAAAGGACCAAACCATGCCAGCCGCTCTTCGAACCATTTCTTACCAAGCGTTATTAAACGCAGAGCAAGCCCATATGCCAGCCGTAAGATTATGCTCTACGCAGGGGAAACCGTCATGATCCTCTCTTGGTTTCAACAGCAGCCAAATCATCGCTATTGGTTAGTTGATCGCAAGCTTCATAAGCAGGCCTTACAGCAAAATGGGGGCTTTGGATTTGAAGAAGCCGTGCCTCTGTTTTATGGTGCAATGTTTACTGAGGTGATGGCACTCTCTCCATGGTTAATCCCTGTTTCTGAATCGGTATTATCGCTCCCTGAAGCGTTACTTGAACAGGGTATTGGGCTGTCAAGTCATGCCGTGGGTGATGAAGTTTTGCAGCATCTTCGCAGTTTATTAATTGCCGGATTAGAGGGCGAGGAAGTGATGTTTCGCTTTTACGATAGGTCGGTCATTATTGCTATGTTAGCGCGAATGGACCAATCAGAAGTGAACCAGTTTTTGGGCAATATCAATCAATTGGCTGCATTAGGTGATGGAGAACAAGGCCACGATCGAGATCAAGGCCACTTAGTCACGTTTAACAACACCTCGCACGCGCCATTTAATGCTCAGCAAGGCTCTTGGTGGGTAATAAAAGCGCATCATCTTGATAAACAAGAGAACTTACCTTTGTTAAAAGCTAACCTTGAATCTTGGTTATGGCAGCATTTCCCCAAGGCAATGGACCAGCACTTAACCCAAGGGCGTGATATCGCTTCCATGCTCACACCGTTTCTCTCTGCTGCTGAGCAAACCTTAACGTATCGTGTGATGAGCGCGGCCATCGCGGCGATCATGGGCAACGAATACTTGGCTCAGCCTAGCATGATAGAACTGATCAAAGACAATCAAAATGAAGAGATTAAATACGCTCTGCATGCCTTAAGTCGCCAATTACAACATGAGGAATAATCATGGATTCATTTAACCATTGCGTGCAGTGCAACCCCGAGAAAAACTGGTTGGAACTGGAGTTCATGAGTGAAAACGATGAACCGATTGATGGCCTTGCCGTCACTATTACGAACAAAATTACCTCCAACACACACACGCAAACCACCAGCGCCGGTAAAGTATTATTTGCAAATATTGCCGCAGGTGAATGGCGCGCTTCCGTCAGCCAAGCCTCTTTGTTAAGCGAAGTCGAAAAGTACGCCAGCCGTAAAGAAGGGCAAGAGTCGCCAGTGAAAACCCGCGCATCGGCAGAGCGTGATGCTGCTGAGCAAAGCCCGAAACGGTATCACAGCACTACCATAGGTGATTTTTGGGATGAAGCCCCTCAAGATGAGTTTTTGCAAGAGCATCATAAAGGGATAGATACCAATGCCTCTGCGGAAAAAGCAGGGTTCAGCCTTAGCCACAACCAAAGTTACGTTTTTGAAATCAAAGCACTGCGCAGTTATATGCCAGTAATTATTGATACAGATGAATTTAGTTTGGTGAATAGTTATACCTTTGCGTTGTTGTCCAAATTGGCTTATGCGACAGATAAGGCCAATTTAGATGATAAAGTTACGTCGGCTAATGACGGATCAATTAAAGCGGTCATTCGGACATTGAAACAGAAAATTAAGCCAACACATGCCGCTGATATGTCCGTTAACTGGTTAGTTGAAGAGGTTCCCTATAGCCAAGCCCTCGATTTTACATACTACGCACAAAAGGAGGTTGGTGCTGAGGGATATATTTTATTTAACCACAACACTGTCATTGTTGGAGTTAGGGGGACAGAGCCTTATATTTCTAATGGTGAACCTTCAAATTCTGGTAGTACATGGGAAATTGTGAAAAATATTGATGGCTTTGGGGCGGTTGTCAATGCTATCCCTGCGGTGCAGAAGATTACAGACTCCTCTTTAATCAAAGATATGGTTGGAACCAATATCGATGCAGCGCAAGTTTCTATAGAAGAATTTGGGGGAACCTATGTTCATCAGGGGTTTTATCGATATGCGCTAACATTATGGAAACTGATAGAAGAACATCTCAACATACACAAGGATAAAAGTTTTTATATCTGTGGTCATAGTTTAGGTGGTGCTGGCGCACTTATTCTAAGTGCATTAATTAAACAGGCTTATAATTCCAATTCTTTACGCCTATATACCTACGGAATGCCGCGGACGGGAACACATAGTTTTGTATCTCGCTACAAAGATATTACGCACTATCGACATGTGAATAATCATGATTTGGTACCTCAAGTTCCTTGGAAGTGGGTCAATACTGCGGATACAGAAGACAACCTTTATGTTGCTATATTAAAAATGTTTCATGTACGAGGTGCAAAAACGGTTGAAAAAATCTTTGAGACGACAGATGGCGATGATGATAATTACCACCACCACGGCGAACTTACGCAGCTATTAACTTATGAAAAACCTTCTGAGCAAGTACTACTAAGCCCACGTCAAACACATATGCCCATATTAGATGCTATTAGTGCAGCCGATAATGATTCCTTTCCACTACTAGACAAAATTAATAATAATGTGTCTCTGTCAGAACAGGTGAATGAGCATGGTATGGCTGAGTACATTCCAAATTTAGCTAAACTTTTACATTTATTACTTCATGTGCCATTAAAAGAACATTACTTACAAGCGATCAGCTTTCTGGATGAACAGAAAAAAACTTTATCAAACGAACTGATGGATGTAAAAAATCAGCAAGCAGAAATGTCCGGAACATGGCAGTATTCTGATGTAAATAAAGCTAAGTACCTTTACTTAAAAAGAAGGCAAACGCTAACGGAAAATATGCTTACAAGATATCGTAAAATTAAATCTGAACTCTCGCAAATAATGAATAACCCTCAAGTAATGCCTACCGAGAAGTTATTGGTGGCAAATAAATCTTTACCTGATTTTATCAAGGAACAAATATGAAAAAGAGAAAGTTAATATTAATAATGATTGTGGTGATGGTAATTTTTTTATCCTTTATCCTTTATCCTTCATTTAAAACTTTCTTCGTGAATAATGATGAAATCTGGGGTAATGAACCAGATGAACCTTATATCACTATTACAGGGAAGAAACCAACCGATGCTCAAGTAGTTGCTTGGGCTGCATATTGGGTCACCGGTGATGAATGTAAAACCTATTCTTATGATATGTTTGGCCGTAAAGCGCATCAGGGAGGGAAAATTGATAAAAAATATACCTATGATTTTTCAGACGATCCGAGCCGATATGAATTGCGTTTACCTTATAAATCAGTAGTAGATAGTAATCAGTGTACGGTTGCCTTAAGAGATGTTTCTATTCATGTGTACAACAATTTTGATGAAAATGGTTTTGCTGAATTGCGAATTTATTCTCCAACAAATAGCTATGATAAGGTGATTGATATTAATTCAATCGTACAAGCAAAGGAATGTAATGCCAAAATTTGGCAATGGGCAAGCAAAGATAGATGGTCAGGAGCTATGACTTGTTTTTATTTCGTAAATGATATAATTAAAACCAAGGAACCAGAATCAAACGCCTACACCGTCTACTACGATTTCTCGAAATTTAATAACGACACAGTGATTCATTACGATATTTTAGCCGGTGAGAATTACCGCTCTGAGCCGTTAGTGCAAGAACAAGTCGCTGTAGCGCAATAATTAGGCATAATGAATGTATTCAATGATCACCTGATTACCTTCTATAGAAACATGCTGGATATCACCATCAACACTTATTCGGTTTTTTAAACAGATCGCTTTTACCTCGCTGGTGGCGGTCTGTTTCAAACTCGGTAGTACCCTGTGCGGCTCAATATGTAGATGACGACAGAATTGACTGATAAACGTCATCGATAAAGAGCTATCCCCTCGTAAAAGATGTGAGAACTCAAGTTGAGTAAGGTTAAGTCGCTTAGCCATCTCCATCTGAGTCAAATGCATTTTAGCCTTTTGTGACATCCATACATTGTATAAGGCTTGGCGATCCTCTTCGCTAAACACCATAGTCCATCCTCTTTTTGTTATCACCTTTATTTGTGGTGTGCAGAGTGACAAAAACGAGTTGAGGTAGTGTCAATGAGAGGTTAAGGCCAGTTTAAATTTTTAATCAATTTCCCTACCAAAACTCTTTCTTGCTCTCGGATTCTTCCTGTTTGATATCGAGCCACCGTCTCAAAAAATGTAAAGCGTGATTCAGTAGCGCTTACAGCCTGCTTTATGGGTTTTTATACTGAAAGCAGGCTT
This sequence comes from Vibrio sp. B1-2, assembly GCF_963888445.1. Lineage (NCBI taxonomy): Bacteria > Pseudomonadati > Pseudomonadota > Gammaproteobacteria > Vibrionales > Vibrionaceae > Vibrio > Vibrio sp. B1-2. Next base: position 90,333 of record NZ_CAWPJH010000042.1, on the reverse strand, counting down.
GTGATATTTCTATTTTTTCTTTTGGTTTGAAAATTAGTGCGTGGCTCTGATTAAACTGCTTTAAGGATTGTCTGTAGTTATTTTAATCATGACACTGATGAGTTGTGGCGTTTTTACGGTCAGATAATACCTGTCGAATACGGCCTAATAAAAGCTTATTGTATTTAATGTCTATAAAATACAATAAGTTATGTTTTGCTTGGGTTTTGGGGTTATTGATTTTTAGTGTTTAAAGTCGCTCAGGAATGGGTGATGCCTCTTGGTTGTTAATTCGTGTTCATCCCTTGTTATTTCGTTGTTATTGTTTTCGTTGTGAAAATTATTTCGTGATCATCGTCATTAAAATGAAAGCCAATTCTTTTAATTTGAAATGTAAAGTGGAAGTATAAATACGTACTTTGACACTAAGCCAATAACAACAATGAGGTTTGATTATGGAATGGATAATTCACGGAGCGGAATGGTTTATCGGACTATTTCAAAAAGGAGGAGAGGTGTTTACGGGGATGGTAACCGGTATTTTACCTTTACTAATTGCACTGCTGGTGGCGATGAATGCGCTTATCCGATTGGTGGGTCAAGAACGAGTGGAGAAACTGGCACAGAGTAGTGCTGGCAATCCGATCTCTCGCTATTTGATATTGCCAGTTATCGGCACCTTCATTTTCTGTAACCCGATGACATTGAGTCTCGGTCGTTTTTTACCTGAACGTTATAAACCTTCCTATTACGCGGCGGCTTCATATAGCTGTCACTCGATGAATGGTTTGTTTCCGCACATTAACCCTGGTGAGTTGTTTGTCTATCTAGGTATTGCTAGTGGCCTGACAACGCTCGGTCTGCCGCTTGGACCTCTTGCGGTTAGCTATTTGTTGGTTGGTATGGTGACTAATTTCTTCCGTGGGTGGGTCACTGACTTCACTACAACTATTGTTGAACGTCAACAGGGTGTTCAGTTAGAGCGTCAGGTTCACGTAGGTTAATGGGGCAATAAAAATGACGAAAGTATTACGTATACAGAAAGGTAGTGGCGGTTGGGGTGGCCCATTGGAGTTGCCGATCGAAGCCGATAAAAAGGTGTTTTACATTACGGGTGGTACTCGCCCTGCAATTGTCGACCGTATTGTTGAGCTTACCGGTTATGAAGCGGTTGATGGTTTTAAAACTAGTGTGCCCGATGAAGACATTGGCGTAGCGGTCATCGACTGTGGTGGAACATTGCGCTGCGGTTTGTATCCAAAAAAACGGATACCGACAGTTAATATTCACGCTACGGGTAAAAGCGGACCATTGGCTGAATTCATCACCGAAGATATTTATGTATCGGGTGTGCGTGAGCGTGACATTCAGCTAGTAGGCAGCGAGGGGGGATCAATGCAACCACCACTAAGAGATGAACTCTCGAACGAGAATTTGGCGACAAACAAATACGATACGAGTAAAAAACTAACTCAGCAAAGTGACAGCTTGTTGGCTCGGATCGGCATTGGGATGGGTTCGGTGATGGCGACCTTCTACCAAGCTGGGCGTGAAGCCATTGACACCATTTTGAAAACGATTTTGCCTTTTATGGCATTCGTCTCCATGCTGATTGGGGTGATCATTGCCTCTGGTTTGGGTGATGTGATCGCGCATGTATTGACGCCTTTGGCGCAAAATCCACTAGGGTTAGTAACGCTCGCGTTGATCTGCTCGTTCCCGTTGCTTTCTCCATTCCTTGGCCCCGGTGCGGTTATCGCTCAAGTTATTGGTGTATTAGTCGGCACCCAAATTGGTCTTGGCAATATACCACCACATCTCGCGTTGCCCGCTTTATTTGCCATCAATGCTCAAGCGGCTTGTGATTTCATCCCAGTTGGGTTGGGTATGGCAGAAGCTAAGCCGAGAACCGTTGAAATAGGTGTTCCTTCGGTACTGTATTCACGCTTCCTTACTGGCGCACCTACCGTTCTACTGGCTTGGTTTGTGTCTCTATTTATCTATCAATAGGGGGTGAGCAATGTCGCCACTATATCAAGTCAAGATCGAGAGCATTGGTGAGTTTGCCAATAGTGCGTTGGAAGACGATATGATGATCATCTTCAGTAATATTGCCCCAAAAGATGCGGCAGAGTATTGCTTCATCCACTCGCATGACGCACTCAAGGGGAATATCAAACCCGGTGGTGTGATGCAATTGGGAAGGTATCAGTATCCGATTACAGCGGTTGGTGAGGTGGTCAATCAAAACCTTGCAGAACTTGGGCACATTACCATACGGTTTGATGCCTTAGTTGAAGCTGAATATCCGGGTTGTCTTCATGTCAATGGTGAACGACCTCAGCAAGTGCGCTGCGGTGATGAAATTGTCTTTTTAAATTAATAGTCAGTATGGGTGCTCTATGCCTACGATGGGGCACCCTCTAAGTAAGGTGTAAGTTATGAGTAAAGTTGCGTTAGTGGTTGGTGGTGGTCAGACTCTAGGTGAATTTCTGTGCTTAGGTTTGGCTAATGAAGGTTACCGAGTTGCGGTCGCCGATTTAAATGGTTGCAGTGCTGAAAAGGTGGCTAATAAAATTAATCAAGAATACGGCCAGGCTACAGCACTGGGTGTGGAGGTAGATGCCACCAAAGAGCAAAGTGTAGTGAATATGGTTAGGCAAATAGATGAATTTTTTGGACGGATTGATCTGCTGGTTTACAGCGCTGGTGTGGCTCAGGCTGGCAAGATTGACGGTTTCCCACTGACTGCTTGGCAGCTATCGATTGACGTAAACCTAACGGGGTATTTCCTCTGTGCACGAGAAGTATCAAAAGTAATGATTCGTGAACAACGTGGTGGGCGCATTATTCAGATCAACTCAAAGTCGGGTAAAGTCGGTTCAAAGCATAACAGTGGTTACTCAGCGGCCAAATTTGGTGGGGTTGGCCTGACTCAGTCACTTGCGTTAGATTTAGCGGAACACAAAATCACGGTGCATTCTTTGATGTTGGGTAACTTGTTGAAAAGCCCTATGTTCCAATCACTGCTACCTCAGTATGCGAAAAAATTGGGTGTACCGGAATCAGAGGTTGAACAGATTTATATCGATAAAGTGCCACTTAAGGCAGGATGTGAATATCAGGATGTTCTCAATGTACTGAAGTTTTACGCCAGCGATGAAGCCGCCTATTGTACTGGTCAATCGATCAATATCACGGGTGGTCAGGTAATGTTCTAATCCATCCCCCATGGATTAAGCCCTATGCTCCTAGAATAAGGGCAGATTATATTGGGCAGGCGTTATGCTTGCCCCTTTTTGACAAGAGGTATGAGATGGACTCAACAACGGTACTTATTTATTTTGCTGCAGGAGCTTGGATGATACAGATCGTCTTAGGTTATTTGCAGATTCGATCTTTTAATCGGATGCTTCAATCTATGACTCACAAAGGGAAAGTCAAGATAGGCCGCACCCAAAGCCGATGGAAACCGCGTACCGTACTGGTGTTGGTTGAAGATGAAGATCAGCATGTTGTAGATGCCCAAGTGATGAAGGGTATTTCTGTATTTGCTAGACCAAAGACCCTAGATCAACTCATTGGTCAATCACTACCTATCCCTGAATCACTCATATTTCAACTGGATTCTAATGTTCAAGAAGCGTTAAACGTCGCAATTTCTAGGCAGTAATGAAAGAATGTTCCCCCTTTTACTTTTAAGTTGAAAGGGAACTGTTATAAACTGCTATCAGTTTAATAATGAAGTTGATGCTATGAATTTAGATAACAGAAGAGCGCAGTTGCTGGATTATCTGCGTGTTAATGGGAAAACGTCAGTGAATGATCTGGCCGATACCTTTGAAACATCAGGAGCTACAATACGCAGTGATTTACGTTCGTTAGAGGAAGAAGGGCTTGTTATTCGCCGTTACGGAGCAGCTGAAGCTTGTATCGCTAATAGCGTCATTTTGGAAGACCGTTCGATGGATGAAAAGCAGACGGTGAACCTTGAACGTAAATGCTTAATCGCTAAAGCCGCTTCACAACTGGTCAAGGATGGGGATTCGATCATTCTGGACTGTGGCAGTACCACACTGCAGATGGTGCCGCATTTTGAACAGGTGATGTCACTGACATTGATGACGAACAGTATTCACATCGTAAACGCAGTAGCGAATTTGGATGCGGAACATACTGTATTGGTTCCGGGCGGAACGTATCGCCGAAAATCAGCGTCTTTCCATGGCACGCTGGCAGAGCAAGCATTTAAACAGTTTTCTTTCGATAAACTCTTTATTGGTGCTGATGGTTTTGACCTCGCGCAGGGAACAACAACCTACAACGAAGCGTATCAAGTCAGCCAGGCGATGTGCCAAGCAGCCAATCAGATCATTGTCGTGACCGATTCAAGTAAGTTTGGCCGTCGTAGTCCTAACGTGGTGGTTCCGCTAGATAAAATCGATATAGTTGTCACAGATAACCTTATCGCAGCAGAGGATCGGACGTATTTGGAAGAGAAAGGTATCCAAGTGATCACCGTTGGCTCCTAAGTCACTCCATAAACCCCATTTATGAAAGGAGGCCAGTTGGCTTTCTTTTTATTTTGTCGCCGATTTCAATTTTTTACTTTTAAAATAAAAGTTATCGGTGATTGAATTCACGCTTTTCTCTTTTGCCTCTTTTTCAATATATCAATAACGGAAACACTCCAACTATCCCCACATAATTTAAGAGCCGAAGGTATGGATTGGATAATCGAGGGAGCGGAATGGTTTATTGGTCTGTTTGAGAAAGGCGGTGAAGTGTTTAGCGAAATGGTGGCACAAGTACTCCCAGTGCTGATCTGTTTATTAGTTGCCATGAATGCGCTGATCCGTTTTATTGGCCAACAGCGCATAGAAGTGTTAGCTCAGAAAAGTGCGTCTAATCCTATATCTCGCTATTTGCTCTTGCCGACAGTAGGAACCTTTGTTTTTTGTAATCCCATGGTGCTCAGCCTAGGGCGTTTCTTACCTGAAAAGTACAAACCTTCTTATTATGCCTCTGCCTCCTACAGTTGCCACACCATGAATGGTATGTTCCCTCATGTAAATCCTAGTGAATTGTTTATTTATCTAGGCATTGCCGCTGGGATCACTCAACAGGGCTTATCGCTCGGTCCTCTCGCTATTTCCTATTTGCTGGTTGGCTTAGTGACCAACTTTTTACGCGGTTGGGTAACCGATATGACGACTATGTTTGTGGCTAGACAACAAGGTGTAGTATTCAGTGATAAAGTCGATCTTAACGTGGTTGAGGAAAAATGATGACGGTATTGAAAGTAAACCGAGGGCAGGGTGGATGGGGTGGCCCGCTATTCATTCCGGTTGAGGTTGACAAGAAGATCATCTACATCACAGCAGGGACTCGTCCCCATTTTATTGATGAGATGGTGGCGTTGACGGGCATGCAAGCGGTTAACGGCTTTGAACATTTTGTTCCCGATGAACGAGTCGCTTGTGTAGTGATTGACTGTGGTGGCACATTGCGTTGTGGGCTTTATCCCAAAAAAGGTATTCCGACATTAAATATCCATGCTACAGGCCAAAGTGGCCCTTTGGCACAATATATTCAGGAAGATATTTATGCATCTGGCATACGCAGTGGTTGTTTTTCCTTGGTAGATGATCACAAAACTACGTTTTGTGAGCCAATCCTATCTCAGCCCCAATCCATTGACACGACGAAGAAGCTTAGCCAACAAACAGATAGCTTACTGGCTAAAGTGGGGATCGGTATGGGCTCGGTGATGGCGACCTTTAATCAGGCTGGGCGTGAAACCATTGATACCGTACTTAAAACCATTCTGCCTTTTATGGCGTTTGTTTCAATGTTGATTGGGGTTATTCTCGCGTCTGGGTTAGGTGATTTAATTGCTCATACTTTGGAGCCATTAGCAGGGAACCCGATCGGTTTACTGACGATTGCCTTGATCTGTTCATTTCCGTTTCTGTCACCCTTTCTTGGACCAGGTGCGGTGATTGCGCAAGTGATCGGTGTACTTATCGGGACTCAGATCGGTATGGGAAATATCCCACCGCACTTAGCATTACCCGCTTTGTTTGCCATAAATGCTCAAGCTGCTTGTGATTTCATCCCTGTAGGGCTTGGCCTTGCAGACGCTAAGCCCGAAACGGTACAGGTCGGTGTGCCTTCGGTACTTTACTCTCGTTTTCTTACAGGTGCGCCAACGGTGCTGATTGCTTGGCTTATCTCATTCTTCATTTATCAGTGAGGGCATATGCTTCAGTATCAAACGACGATTTTGTCCGCTGGCGATTATGCTAAAGACTCACTGCATGATGATATGGTGATTTTATTCGGCCCGAGCGCCCCTGATGCGGTGAAGGAATATTGCTTCATACACTCTGGATCTTCGTTGTATGGATTGATTGACCACAACACCACTTTATTAATTGGGGATCTCGGTTTTGTTGTGACGGCAGTCGGCAGTGTGGCGAACCAAAATCTTGCGGAGCTTGGGCATGTAACACTTAAGTTTGACGGTCAGCGAACCCCAGAATTGCCGGGTACCATCCATTTACTCGGTCCTAAATTAGAAGTGCTTCAACATGGTGATGTGTTGATGTTTGGTTAAAGTGGTGGAATGTGGCTTGATTGTGATTAGGCATATCTAAGAAAAAAGGCTCCTGTTTTAAAAGGAGCCAAATAGCTGGTAAGCGCTGTCGTATCGGTACGATTCATGAACTTGATAATGATATGGTTCATGATGATAGTGGGAGCTTCACCCAATAAAAGGGACTGATTTTGCAGAAGATTGACGCATAGCATCAAGTTCAGGATTAGGCTGTCGTTAGTATCGCTATGGGTTCGAATAGTGAGTAAAAATGACATTCGGAGATTTCAACTATAATTAACGAACAATTAAAGCGTGCCGCGCCGAACAAGGTTGCGCACAACAAGAAAGGAATGGGCAGCAAGATGAAAAAAATGCTGATGTTTCTATTATTGCTGCTTGGGCTGGCGGGCGCAGGCGCTGGCTATTACTTTCTTTATTATCTTCCCGAGCAAGAAGCACTGCAGGCCGATTCGTCGAGTTCGAACGATGAAGAACAAGTGCCAACTACTGAGACGGCTCCTAAAACGGCCTTGCCACCAAAACCGCTCGTTAATGATTTATATGTCGATTTAGCAAGGCTCGGAGTAAGAGAAAAGCCCGATGCACAAGCGTTTGTTGAGCGAGTTCTATACCGTGGTGATAAGGTTAAAATCTTGGAGCGCAAAGCAGGTTTTGGCCGCATTACCGATTATTTTGTCTATGAGGAAAACGGGCCGGAAGTCGCGGAGTGGATACCTTTGGATGGTTTAGTGGAGCAAGCCCCGCTGATCACGGCAGAGGAGCGCCGTAAAACGGTCACGCAGTACATTGCGAATTCGGATGATTTTAAACTCTATGAAACGGCTTTTGTGCAGAAAACCGATGAGCTGCTGAAAAATGAAACCTGCGTACCAGAAGATTTTGAAGAGCTTGGTGGTTGGGTAAAGTCACTCAAATATCAAGAACGTGAGGTTTATTTTGTGTATTGTGGTGGCCGCAAGTTAGCCAACAAAATTTACTTTGATATACAAAGCAAAGAAATATTTTACGCTTCTCATTAGCTAAAGTGGTAAGAGCATTTAGATCTTTTTACTTGAGGCTTATCGTTGTCAGGAATATGATGCCTGCTTGAGTTGAGAGGAATGATTTTTTCATGCATTGGCACTTTATTAAATATGTCTGGTTTACGCTTCTCGCGGTGGTTCTGCCTTCGCAAGCGTTCGGCTATTTAATTGAAAGTGAAACGCACAGCCACGCTGAACGTAAAGTTATCCAACAACATGGTGAAAAAACGTCGCTCACGGCGATTGTTCATCAACAACCTATCTCTGATCAACAAGATAAACAAACGGCTCCACCCGTATCAAAATCGCTTCACTCAGACACTTCTGCTGCAATCGTCACCGCGTCTCGTTGGGGGGTAACTTCCCGAGTCGTTGAATACGATGGCCCCACTTTTGTCGATAACACACCCAATTACGACGTCACCGTCGCTCCCTTTAGGCTTTATCTTTTTCCTGTCGCTGAGTTGGCGGCATGGCAAGCTCGCCCCTATAGTTCTAACCACAGAATTTCTGGTTGGAAAGAAACGAATGCCATGTATGTGGCGTTAAATAGCCAGTACTGATCCCTCTTACTTTATATCAAGTGACAAAGTCACTCGCTTGTTCATTTAACTTGTTTATTTAAAGTAATAACAACTCAGCTTTGCTGAGAGGATTGGTATGAAAAAAACACAAAATAAAAAGGCGTCAGCACGTCTTATTAATCACTATTCTGCGTGGAAGTATATCGTATTGGCCGCCACTTTGGTTGTGCTTGCCTTGAGCGCTATACCCACCTGGTACGGCGAACAGCCGTCTATTCAACTGCAAGTCTCCTCTAAAAATGAGACGCTTAATTCAGTCGTGGAATTAACTCATCTACTCGAAAAAAACGATATTGCGGTACAAAACATACAGCAGCAAGGTGGGAAAACGACCTTAGTCTTTGCTGATGAAGTCCAGCAAACGCACGCCAGAGAATTACTCGATGGCATGATTGAAAAAGAAGACAGTATTACGTTCTCTTACGTTTCGGTTGCACCAATATGGTTGACAAATTTAGGTTTTAACCCGATTAAACTAGGGTTGGATCTGCGTGGTGGTGTGCAATTTTTGCTGAACGTTGACGTGGATAAAGCGTTCCAAGAGCAACGTGACAGCATGATCGATACCGTGAAAGATAAGCTGCGTGACGAGCGTCTTCGCAGCGTGAAAGTTAGTTCTGAAGGTATTGATGGCTTCAAAGTAATGAGCAATTCAGCGGAAGATCTCAATAAAATCAATGCATTTCTTAAAGAGACTTACTCAGGGTGGGATATTCAACGCTCTTCTGATCAACTGCTGATCAAGCCTTCAAAACAGAATCGAGTCGATTTCCAATCAACGACGCTGCAACAGAACCTCAAGATTATGCGTGATCGCATTGAAGAGCTAGGCATCACTGAAGCCATGGTTCAGCGCCAAGGTGAACACAGCATTCGTATCGAATTACCGGGCGTGCAAGACCCATCACAAGCGAAAAACGTGATTGGTGCGACGGCGAGCCTTGCTTTTTATGAGGCGAAATCACCCAGCGAAGCGTTTACGTCGCAAGACATTGTGCTAAAAGATGAAAATGGCCGCAATGTTGTACTTACTAAACGCCCTGTATTAACCGGCGATCACATTGTTAATGCGCGCGCAGGTATTGACCAAGTGGGAATGTCTGAGGTCAACATCTCGCTTGACCACGCTGGTGGCAAAATCATGAGTGATTTTTCATCCAAGCATATCGGTAAACCGATGGCGACCGTGTACCGTGAATACACCACCAATGCTCGTGGCGAAACAGAGCGTAGCGAAAAAGTGATCAGTGTTGCGACCATTCAATCGCAGCTGGGTAGCCAATTTAGAATCACTGGTGCAGGTTCGATGGAAGAAGCACAGCAGCTGGCTTTATTGCTGCGCGCTGGTTCATTAACCGCGCCTGTGACTATCGTAGAGGAGCGTACCATCGGCGCTTCATTGGGCGCAGAAAATATTCAAAATGGTTTTGCCGCATTAGCCTTAGGTATGGCATTAACGCTGACTTTTATGGCGCTTTGGTATCGCCGTTTAGGTTGGGTGGCGAACGCGGCGTTGCTGTTTAACATGGTGTGTCTCATTGGTCTGATTGCCTTATTGCCGGGTGCTGTGCTGACCTTGCCGGGGATTGCAGGTCTAGTTTTGACGGTTGGCATGGCCGTCGATACCAACGTGCTAATTTTTGAACGTATCAAAGACAAAATTGCAGAAGGACGTAATTTCGCCCAAGCGATTGATTCTGGGTTTAGCAGCGCCTTTAGCACCATTCTTGACGCCAACGTCACCACTATGATCACCGCTGTGATTCTGTATTCGATCGGTAATGGTCCAATCCAAGGCTTTGCCCTGACCTTAGGGCTCGGCATTATGACCAGTATGTTCAGCGGTGTGTTTGCTTCGCGTGCGGTTATCAATCTCATTTGGGGACGAGATGCTCGTCGTGATGTAAGGGTATAAACATGATTGATTATTTGAAAAACCATATTCGTCCAATTCGTTACATCACGAGCGTACTCTCTGTGACATTGATGCTGATCTCATTAGTGGCGTTTGGTGTGAAAGGCCTCAACATGGGTTTGGATTTTACTGGTGGGATGGTCACTGAAGTCACGGTCGATAAAACCCTCACCAACAAAGAGTTACTGCAAGCGTTGAAACCTACATTAGGAGATTCAACGATGCTCACCAAAGCAGGTGAAGAGGGGCGTTGGGTTATCCGCTACGCGCTTCCTGAAAGTGATCAAGAGACGCCTAACATTCCAACTTTGCTCAGCGACGTCTCTGAGCATGTGACGGTGGTGAGCAACAGTATGGTCGGCTCGCAAGTGGGGCAAGATCTGGTGGAGCAAGGTAGTTTAGCGTTGATGATCTGCTTACTGTGTATCTTAGGTTACTTGTGTTTCCGCTTTGAATGGCGTTTAGCGAGCGGCTCGTTGTTGGCCTTGCTGCATGACGTTATTTTAGTGCTCGGTTTCTTTGCCCTGACACAGATGGAGTTCAACCTAACCGTGTTTGCGGCGGTACTGGCGGTATTAGGTTATTCATTGAACGACTCTATTATCATTGCCGACCGTATTCGTGAACTGCTCGTGGCTAAGCAAAGCACGCCAACCAAAGAGATTACCGACCAAGCCGTGATTGCGACTTTCTCACGCACTATGGTGACTTCGGGTACGACATTACTCACCGTTTCCGCATTGTGGTTAATGAGCGGGGAGCCGCTTGAAGGGTTTGCCATTGCAATGTTCATCGGTATTATTTCTGGAACTTGGTCTTCAATCTCAATCGGGACTGTGTTACCAGAGTGGTTGAAACTTGAACCTAAACATTACTTGCCTGTAGTGGTGGATTCCGCGCCTTAGTATTTCTGCGCATGTCATTTAAAGTGAAGTAAAAAAATCCGCCTTATGCACAGGCGGATTTTTATTGGTAGTTGACTATAAATTACGGTAGGAAGTGTAATTTATAGTTCTTTATCTTTACTCAGTGACAGCAACCAAAGTGAAATGGCGGCAACCACCGCAAAGCCGCCAAAGATAATAACAGGCATCGCGCTGTAACCAAGAATATGCCAAATCACCGATTCTAATGTACTCATGGGTTAATTCTCCTATTGCCAGCCTTCAACGCCTTGCATGTCTGGCAGTTTATGTGCAATACCTTTATGGCAATCGACACAGGTTTTTTCACCACTAGCAAGGGCGGTAGAGTGCTGTTTGGCACTGCGTGGACCTTGCTCTGAAAAATCCATGTATTCGAACTCATGGCAGTTGCGGCACTCTAATGAGTCATTATTTTTCAATCGTGACCACTCACGCTCCGCGAGATGTGCTCGACGTGCTTGAAACTTTTCGGGTGTGCTAATGGTGCCTAACACCACATGAGCAAACAACTCTTTGGATGCTTGCACTTTGCGGATAATCTTGTCTGTCCACTCATGGGGAACATGGCAGTCAGAGCAGATAGCACGTACGCCGGAACGGTTAGAATAGTGAATCGTCTCTTGGATCTCTGCCACAATCGGTGCATGACAGCCTGAGCAGAATTCTTCTGAGTTTGTTGCTTCCATACCGGTGTTAAATGCGCCCCAAAATAGCAGACCACCTGCAAACCCCATGAACAATACGATGCCAACGGCCGCTTTACTTGGGCTTGTGAGCCTTTTCCAAAACGCTTTTAATAATTTCATAAATAGCCTCTTAAGTTATTATCTGGCTACGATTAGCGAAGTGAATCAACGGATTTGAACTCATTTTCCACCAAAGGCTTCGCAATGGCTTGCGGTGCATGGCACTGTAAACAGAAATAACGGCGCGGTGAGACGTCAGCTAGCACCGCATCTTCACGGTTAACATAGTGGGTCACACTGATTTTGGTTGCGCCCATCTCTTTGGCATTTTTCCAACTGTGACAAGCAAGGCACTTATTGGCGTTTAGCGACACTTCGTAGCCACGAATGTTATGCGGGATCAAAGGTGGCTGATAGACGTATTCGCTTTCAAGCGCTTGATCTCTTGGGTACTTCTTAAAGTCGTCTGCAGGACGAGTCTCTTCAAGTTGCGTTGCGCCACGCAGCGATTCCAGCCCACCGTTTCCGCCGGGGTTATTCAGTTCCGCCTGTACCGTTTGGCCAAATAAAGCCCCAAAAGATAAAAGGGCGATCAGTAGTTTTTTCATCTTAAATTCTCCGCCTAATGGCTCATTCTGAGATCGGCCCCCCATAGAGCAGCCGATGCATTCATTAACTGGCTTACGCTACTTTAGTGATTTTTACCGGACATTTTTTGAAGTCTGTCTGCTTCGACAGTGGGTCCGTAGCATCTAAAATCAGCTTGTTAATCAAAATGCGAGCATCAAAGAATGGGATAAAGACCAAACCATGCGGTGGACGATTTCGGCCGCGCGTTTCCACACGAACACGAACTTCGCCGCGTTTGTTGGAAATCAATACTTCATCACCACGTCGTAACCCACGCGCTTTGGCGTCATCTGGGTGGATGTAACAGAGCGCATCGGGTACGGCTTTATAAAGTTCAGGCACGCGCCGCGTCATAGTGCCGGTGTGCCAGTGTTCTAACACGCGGCCTGTACACAGCCACATATCAAATTCGGCATCAGGTGATTCCGGCGGAGCTTCATAAGGAGCGGAGATGATCCACGCTTTACCATCCGGTTTGCCGTAGAAATCCCAATCAGATCCTTTTTTCGCATAAGGGTCAGAGCCTTCTTTAAAGCGCCATAACGTTTCTTTGCCATCCACAACTGGCCAACGTAAGCCGCGAACGTTATGGTAGGTATCATAAGGAGCTAAGTCGTGGCCGTGACCGCGTCCGAAGCTGGCGTACTCTTCAAATAACCCTTTTTGTACATAGAAACCGAAGTGATGTGCGTCATCGTTCAGTTCACGCGCTTCTTCAAGCGGGAATTGGTCAACCTGTCCGTTTCTGAACAGCACATCAAACAGGGTTTTACCGCGATATTGTGGCGCTTTGGCGAGCAATTCTTCTGGCCACACTTCTTCCATTTTGAAGCGTTTAGAGAACTCCATCACTTGCCATGAGTCTGATTTTGCTTCGCCCACAGTACCAACTTGCTGATACCAAGCTTGAGTGCGGCGTTCAGCATTGCCGTAAGCGCCTTCTTTTTCCACCCACATTGCGGTAGGGAGCACTAAGTCGGCCGCTTGCGCTGTGGCTGTTGGATACGGGTCAGACACGACGATAAAGTTTTCTGGGTTGCGGTAACCCGGTAAACGTTCTTCGTTAATATTCGGGCCTGCTTGCATGTTGTTATTACACTGCACCCAGTAAGCGTTGAGTTTGCCATCTTTGAGCATTCGGTCTTGCTGTACGGCGTGAAAGCCCGGTTTTTCAGGAATGGTGCCTTGCGGAAGCTTCCATGTTTTTTCAGCAATCGCGCGATGTTTGGGGTTTGCCACCACCATGTCAGCAGGCAAGCGATGAGAAAAGGTTCCGACTTCACGTGCCGTGCCACAAGCGGATGGTTGACCTGTTAATGAAAATGGACTGTTGCCAGGTGTGGCAATTTTGCCTGTCAGTAAGTGCAGGTTGTAGACCAAGCTTTGCATCCAAACACCGCGAGTGTGTTGGTTCATGCCCATAGTCCACAGTGACATCACTTTGGTGTTAGGGTCAGCGTACTGTTTTGCAAGCGCGATCAGTTTATCTTCGGCAACGCCTGACATTTGCGCGGCTTTTTCAACCGTATAAGGTGCAACCGAGGCTTTATAAGCTTCAAAGTCAATCGCAGTAACATCACCGGAGTTTGCATTTTTCGCTTTAACTTGCAATGGGTGCTCGTCACGCAGGCCATAACCAATATCCGTAGTCGCTTGTTTGAAGTGGGTATGTTTATTGACGAAATCCCAGTTCACCGCATTGTTTTGAATGATGTAGTTGGCGATGAAGTTGGCGATGGCAAGGTCACTTTGTGGGTGGAAAATGTAACCGTGGTCGGCCAGCTCAAACGAACGATGATAATAAGTCGAAAGGACATTTACTTTAACGTGTGGGTGACTTAAACGACGATCGGTAATACGAGTCCAAAGAACCGGGTGCATTTCGGCCATGTTTGAACCCCAAAGCACAAAGGCATCAGCGTGTTCAAAATCATCATAGCAGCCCATCGGTTCATCAATACCAAAGGTGCGCATAAATCCAACAACGGCTGAAGCCATGCAGTGACGAGCGTTCGGATCAATGTTATTAGAGCGAAAGCCCGCTTTCATTAGTTTAACGGCGGCGTAACCTTCCATCACGGTCCATTGGCCTGAACCGAACATGCCAACACTGGTTGGCCCTTTCGCTTTTAGAGCTTGTTTCCACTTTTCAGCCATCACATCGAAAGCCTGATCCCACGACACTGGCGTGAACTCTCCATCTTTATGGTATTGGCCATCTTTCATGCGCAGCAGTGGCTGTGTTAAGCGATCTTTGCCATACATGATTTTTGAAAGGAAGTATCCTTTAATACAGTTCAACCCTTTGTTAACGGGCGCTTCAGGGTCACCTTGTGTGGCAACCACTTTGCCGTTTTGGGTACCGATTAATACTGAACAGCCCGTACCGCAGAAACGACAAGGCGCTTTATCCCAAGTGATTTTTGTTTGGTCTGAGCTGGCAATCAAGTTTGTTGCGCTGGCGGGTAGAGTAATACCAGCGATAGCGGCTGCGGATGCGGCTGCGTTTGCTTTCACAAACGCGCGTCTTGTCATTTTCATACGTCATCCTCAATGTGGGAATGTTGTGTTCCAGTGTTGGTATCCGTGTCATCCAGCCCACTTTCTATTTGGTGATAAACCAAAGCGGTGCTGAGAACATGTGGTAAGTTGTTAATCGCATCGATGGTGTCAGTAACGAAGCCTTGATTTTCCGTTTCCAAAACGACGATCATTTTCCCTTCGTTGCTTTGGCCATACACTTCGGCGTTCTCAAACGATTCGATTGTCGCTTTGAGCGCTGCTAAATGTTCAGGTACGACGTGAACGATCAAACTTGAAATATGTACTTCATTGAGTGACATGTTTATCTCTCATTATTATTAATATTGCTCACACGGATGGCTGAGGTTGGACAGATGGAAACGCACGCGCCACATCCGTTACAGGCATCAATATCGACATTCGGTTGCGCCACTTTTCCGATCACTAAATTGAACGTTATAGCGCTGGCTTCACATGACTCAGCGCAGCTACGACACTCCACATTGCGTTTAGCCAAGCAGCTTTCTTCGAGCTTTGCTTTAGCCAGCCACGGTTGTGTTGAGCGCGGTGCGAAAATTGGCTCTGGGCAGCTCTGCGCGCACTGATAACAAAAGGTGCACTCATCAATATGAAAATCTATGGTTGGGAAGCCGCCATCACCTAAGGTGATGATCTTTGTTTCGCACGCGTCTAGGCAGCGGCCGCAGCGAGTGCACTCATCTGAAAAGGAGAGGGGGTGAGCAATCCAAGGCAAGCGGACAATGGTGTCATCGACCTGATTACGAGAAAAAAAACGCCTTTTCGAGAGATCAACCAAAGTGCATTCCTGTATTTGTTAACAAATCTTCATTTATCCATACACAAATTGTAGTTTTTGTCCTATTTCTATAAATACCCCCAAGGAGGTAATTGGCTAGTCATGTTGTTTTAGATCAATAAATTCAAGCGCGAGTGATCACATATTGAATGGCTTTAACGACAGCGGTGCCCAATCAGATACAATAGGCAAGGAGAGGTTCACGGAGAGATGTTTTGAGAAAACGATCCAAACAGTCGGTCACCAGCACCATTGCCAAAGCCATGGTGTCGATTTTACTGTTATCGGTTGCCATCACAGGCTACGCCATTTTTACACTCGCTTCCTCACTCAATGATGCGGAAGCGGTTAACGTGGCTGGTTCAATGCGTATGCAAAGCTATCGATTGGCACATGATATTCAAAGTAACTCGGTGGATTATTCATCTCACATTTATCTTTTTGAACGTTCGCTTTATTCACCATCAATGAAAGCATTGCAGCGTTGGCCTGTGCCAAACGACATCACCAAAGATTATTATCAGTTGATCATTCGTTGGCACGAACTGAAAAGCTTGTTAAATAGCGAGAACAAAGACCGCTATCTTGATGAGGTAGCGAAATTTGTCAGCCAAATCGACCGTTTTGTCTTTAAGTTGCAGCACTTCTCAGAACAAAAGCTGATCCAACTGGCTTGGTTTGGCGGCATGGGGTTGGGTGGTGTGTTGTGTATCTCATTGTTTGTGGTGCATTTTATTCGTAAGGAAGTGGTGGGGCCATTGCGTTCGCTAGTGACCGCCAGTGAGCAGATCCAAAACCGTTCATTTGATGTATCGCTCAATGTCACCAGCCATAATGAAATGGGGATCTTAACCCGCACGTTTAATAAAATGGCCACCGATCTTGGTAAGTTGTACCTTGGTTTAGAGCAAGCGGTGAATGAGAAAACCCATAAGTTGCAAAATGCCAACCAAGCACTGCAAGTGTTGTATGACTGCTCGCAAGAGTTAACCGCGTCGCGCATTAGCCAAGATAATTTCCAAGCGATTTTGCAACACTTGGTCACCATTGAAGGGGTCACATTTGCCCAGTTAGAAATTGGTGATGACGCGGGTAAAAGTACGCGCTTATCCGAAGGTGAGAGCAATGGATTCTCCCTTTCTCCGCTTTTGCTGAGCTTAGATGGGATGCAACTGGGTTACTTGTATCTGCAATACAGCTTGCCTTGTCCAAATAGCGCCTTGATTGATAACTTCGTACAAATATTGTCGCGTGCCATTTATTATAATCAAGCACAGAAACAAGCCGAGCAGTTGATCTTGATGGAAGAACGCGCCACCATCGCACGGGAACTGCATGATTCGTTAGCTCAATCGCTTTCGTATCTGAAGATACAAGTATCACTATTAAAACGCGTGATTGGCCGAGCAGAGACCCCGCACGCTGCAGAGAAAAAAGAGCAAATCATTTTAGATATTGATCAAGGTTTGTCGGGCGCTTACACCCAGTTAAGAGAGTTATTAACTACCTTTAGGCTAACGATTAAAGAAGGCAATTTTGGTCAAGCGCTCAAGGGCATGCTAGAGGAACTTGGCGAGCAAACTACGGCGGAGATAGTGCTTAATAATAATTTGTCATCGATTGATTTAGATGCGCATCAACAAGTGCATTTACTGCAATTGATCCGAGAAGCGACTATCAATGCTATCAAACACGCTCAAGCTAATGTCATTCAAGTCAACTGTGATGAATTAGACGATCAGGTGATGGTGACGATCAAAGACGATGGGGTTGGCTTTGATCAACAGCGTGCTAGGCTCAATCACTATGGATTAAGCATTATGCAAGAAAGAGCGGCGCGGCTGCATGGCGCAGTGTCAGTAACCTCCGCACCCAATGCTGGGTGTGAAGTTATATTGAAATATAAACGTTCAAAGGATACAAATTTTGACGAGATGTAGAGTAATGTTGGTAGATGACCATCCTTTGATGAGACGTGGTATCAACCAGCTATTGAGTTTTGAAGATGACTTTGAAGTGGTTGCTGA
Source organism: Vibrio sp. B1-2 (assembly GCF_963888445.1). Taxonomy (NCBI): domain Bacteria; kingdom Pseudomonadati; phylum Pseudomonadota; class Gammaproteobacteria; order Vibrionales; family Vibrionaceae; genus Vibrio; species Vibrio sp. B1-2. Next base: position 72,602 of record NZ_CAWPJH010000042.1, on the reverse strand, counting down.
AGCTTGTAACGGCAGTGAAGCCATCGCTTTGGCACATGACATCGAGCCGGATCTCATTCTGCTTGATTTGAATATGAAAGGCATGTCAGGGCTCGATACGTTAACAGCGCTTCGTGCGGATGAATCAACCGCTACCATCGTTATTTTAACGGTATCAGACAGTGCGCTCGATATTGAAGCTATGGTGAAAGCGGGGGCTGATGGCTACCTTCTTAAAGATACAGAACCAGATGAGCTGGTGGAACTGCTTAGACAGGCCGCGACGGGTGTAAAAGCGTACAGCGAGTTTGTTACTCAGTACCTTGCCGAACGCCATACGCATGAAGATCTTTTTGAGGCATTAACCGACCGTGAAACTCAGATTTTAAAAGAGGTCGCGAAAGGGTATCGGAATAAACAAATTGCGGATCGTCTGTTCATTTCTGAGTCGACAGTAAAGGTGCACATGAAGAGTTTACTGAAGAAGCTACGCGTCCCATCGCGCACGGCAGCAACGATTTTATACTTGGAACGCTATAGCGAGAGTAAATAACACCTATTTGGAAATAGCGGTTTGAAAAAAGGGCGTCCTGTTGAACGCCCTGATTGTTTGTCAATGTTATGCTGTCATCGGTACAAGGATTACTGTACCAATAATGACCGTGATTAAGCCGAGGATGACAGGAACGGAAGTGCGTTTTACCACTTCAAATGGACTGATTTGGCCCATACCAGCTGTTGCTACAACGACGCCTGATACTGGTGAAATGGTGCGTCCAAGGTTTGAAGCTTGCAGCATCGGGATAATGAGAAAGGCTGGGTTCACGCCCAATTTAGCCGCCAACGATGGCGCTAACTCAACAAAGGCGTAGAACGGAGCGTTGCCTGAACCCGTCGCAATAGCGGCTGCTACGGTAAGGCCTGTCAAAATCAGCATCAAGGCTATGCCGCCTGCGCCTGCGGTTTCTGCAAGATGAAGCAGGTTATCAATCGCCCCAATCGACATCAAACCTTGCGCGAACACGCCCGCAGCAACCAATAACATCACCACGCCTTTGAATGCTTCGGCCATGCCTGCGTAGCATGATTCTAGATCTTCTAACGTCTCTTTACCTTTAAAACGCTTCGTCACGAAGTCAACCAATGCACCGATGAAGATGGATCCGACCACAATGGTGTAAATATCAAGGCTCAAACCTTGAATGGTTTCTCCGTTGAATAAGAACACACCCACAATAGGTAAGAATGGAAGAGCCGCATAGTAAGCCGGTGCTTTCACTTCGATGGCGGAAACATCGATTTTTTCCATCGGTGTGTTGTCTTTCTTATCGAGATATTTGTTCCAGAAGAAGGCCGCGATCGCCATGACGATAATGGCACAGATCGAAACAGGAAGAACCGTTTCCACGGCAAAAACGTGTAAAGGTAGGCCTGATTTTTCCGCCGCAATAACCACATCACCGGATGTCGGGGAAAGGATGATCGCAGCAGGAGATGCACATACCGCAACTGCGGCCGGACGAGAGATCCCCATCGCTACCATCATCGGAAATAAAGTGGCCATTAACAGTACGCCAAGACCCGTTGCTGAGCTCACCGCTAAAGACATCAAACATGCCACAATGTAAGCAGCAACCAGCAAGATATAAGGGGATGTAATAACCGAAAGAGGTTTAGAAAACTGTTTTACAACCACATTGTTGGCGCCGATGTGTGTCATGTACGAAGCAAAACCACACAGCAACATAATTTGCATGCCTAAACCGCCACCACTGTAACGTAACATGTATTTCACGAATTCGAGTGCATCCGTTACTGTGTTACCGGTTGAGGGTACTTTGGCTGGCAGCACTGAATAGCCAAGTGCGCCAGTTAATAGCAGTAAAACGATACCTGCGGTGAGTAACACACCGGCTGGCTTGTAACCTTTAACAATGAAATAACCCACCGCTACTGTTACCGCCAAGCCAATTAAAAGCTCTAGCATTTAAGTCTCCTGAAATTATGAACAATATTGCAAAAACGTGTATCAATTTATGACAAGGAATTTACCGAAAAGAATGCTGTAGCACGAGAGCAAGTTGAGCTTTAGATGATCTAAAACAATAAAATTATCAATTGATAACCTAGTTGAAAATTCTTTAACTTTGAATATGTTTTAGTCGTTCTAACTATTCATTTAGCAAATATGCGGCTAGAAGTTCTGTTAGAGGGGGGATAATTTAAGCTAAGAAAAATGAAGCCACTTAAGGCATGGCTTCATCAAATCTGTAAAGTATGAATTTAGGAGTACTGACGCACAATGAGCTGCCAATTGGATTTTTGTAGTGCTAATTGTTGCTTCACTTGTCGATAGCGCAGCATCAATAGGGAGTGTTCATATCTACGAACCATATTGTTTTTTTTACTTTCGATCAGCTGTTTCTTTAATTCATAATACTCTTGCAACTGCATGACTAAAGCGTCAAATTCACGTTGTATGCTGGCCATAACGAGTTGCTGATTGGGCAACGCGGCGATCTGTTTTTGCGCATGGCTTAATGCCATTAACGCTTTCGCTTTTTCTACCTTAAGGGGGGGAGAAGTGCGCAGTTTACCAGCCAACCCAAGCCACGAACACAGCTTGATCAGCCATTTTGTTGGGTCGTATTGCCACCAATAAATCCCATTACGATAATCGTTTTCAAAAATATGGTGATAATTGTGGTAGCCCTCGCCAAAAGTGAAGAAAGCCAAAATACCGTTATCGCGGGCTGTATTTTTATCAGTATACGGCTGGCTACCCCATATATGAGCCAGCGAATTGATGAAAAATGTCGTGTGATGATTGAGCACCAAACGCAGTGCACCCACGATCAGTAACATGCCCAGTATATCGTGATAAATAAAACCAAGGATCAAAGGAACGCCCAAGTTCATTGCGAGTGCCAAAGGCACATAATACTTATGCTGCCACATGACGATCTTATCTTTTTGCAGGTCACGGCAGTTGGAGTAGTCATCGTACGTGGTTTTATTGTAGTGACGCAGCATCCAACCTATGTGTGAAAACCAGAATCCACGTTTGGCTGAATAAGGATCTTTGTCATTATTGTCTACATGCTTGTGATGAACTCGGTGATCAGAAGACCAATGTAGCGCACTGTTTTGCAGTGCAAACGCCCCACCTAATGCAAACAATAATCTCAGTGCCCAATGTGCTTCATAGGCTTTATGTGACCATAAACGGTGATAGCCCGCGGTAATGGAAAGGTTGCAAAAGGAAAAACAAATCATCAACCAAAGCCAATGCTCCATGCCGTAGCCAAATTGCCATCCATACAAAGGGGCTGCAATCGTCGCTAAGCCCAAGCTGAAGCTAAAAATGACGATGTTTATCCAAATAAGTGGTGGTTTTGATGCCGATTCCATGATTAAAGTCCTTGAGCTTACAGTTGTTCGCTAGAATATCAGCGAACAACTGTAAGTCAAAGAGGTTTAATGATTCTTTTAAGGGATTGTGACTAGTATATTTTGCTTTTCTATTTGAACCGAATAGTATGAAAGACGATGTTAATCCTTACAGGAAGTAATAAGGACTAGAATATGGAAATAAAAGCAGCTGAATATTGCGATTTTGAAAGAATTGCTCAGCTACACGCTCAAAGTTGGCGAACTCACTACCAAGGCATATTAGGCAAAGAGTACCTTGATAACGACGTTCTAGAAGACCGTTTACTGATTTGGCAAACTCGCTTAATCAATCCACCATTTAATCAACATGTCCTACTGATTGAAGAGGGGGGGCTGCTGTGTGGGTTTATCTGCGCCTTTGGTAACCACGATTTTGACAAAGGCAGCATTATCGAGTCTCTGCACATTGATGAAAATTATCGAGGAAGGGGGATTGGTCGCCAGTTGATTCAAGATATGGCGGCATGGTTTGAGCAGTATTTCCCTAATAGCGGTGTGTATTTGGAAGTGATGGCAGACAATAAGCAAGCCATCGAATTTTACGACTACTTAGCTGGTCGACCTAAAGGAGAGCGTTTATGGCGGTCTCCCTGTGGGCAAGATATTAAAGAGTGGGTTTATACCTGGACCAGCCCAACAGATTTGTTGGCTTCGGTCTCTTCTACGGTTGATTGAAACGCATAGTGCGCGGGCTATGTCTCTTACCTATCGGTATTCGTGTGATTCGTTCTTGATGTATTGAGGAAGAGGCGATGACCAAACATGATTGCATCTTCCAGACACATGAGTTTTTAATCATCTAAAGTTTCCAAATGCTATAAATAGAAAAAGCCTCTGATAATCAAAGGCTTTTTCTTGGTATTTGGCGGAGAGATAGGGATTTGAACCCTAGGATAGCTATTAACCATCGCCGGTTTTCAAGACCGGTGCTTTAAACCACTCAGCCATCTCTCCGTGTGGTGCGCATAATAGATAGCCACCATAATATTGTAAAGCAATAAGTTGAGTCATCGACTCGGTTTGGCTAACCGCAATAACGTTTTCAGTTACAGTAAAGCACTGTTTTTACCGCTTCCCTTGATTTTATGAGCTATATACTCTACAACCTAGTTATCTAATAAAATGGTGTTTTATTTTTATTTGATTGATTTATATGTAATTTGTGTGTTTCAGGGAACGGTTGTACGCTCGAAAGTGTTTGCAGCTAAGTGTGAAGTACTTCAAAATTACCTCAATCCAAGGGCATTCTAACTAATCACCGAGGTTTAGATGAAAGTCGAGAATCTTTTTAAGCATCGTGGCGATTCAATGAACAAGTACTCCTCTGAGCTTATGCAGTGGGTATCACCTTCAGTACGTGAGTACTGGGGCGAGCTTCTACATAAAACAAACAGTCGCCAGTTGTTTTCTTGGGTTAGAGATTTTCACCAACCAGCAGTGAATGAAGATGCTCCTATTGCCGAACCCTTGATACTCAAACCTGAAGCGCAACGTCTGTATAAACAGCTCCAGACTCAGATTGGTGAAGTCATTCATACGGGTAAATGGCTGGTGGTTGATCAAGAGCGCATTAACCAGTTTGGTCAAGTAACCGAGGATATGCAGTGGATTCATACCGACCCTCAAAAAGCGGAAGTTGATTCTCCATTTAGGACCACAATTGCGCACGGCTTTTTGACCTTGGCCTTGTTACCTAAATTGACGGATAGCGTTGATCCTGACAAACCAATATTTCCGACCGCAAAAATGGTGGTGAATATCGGTTTAAATGAAGTTCGTTTCCCGTATCCAGTGAAATCAGGAAACCGAGTAAGAGCGATTAGTACTCTATTGAAAGTTACGCCAATCAAAAAAGGTTTGGAGATCGAGAGAGAAATTAAAGTGGAAATTGAAGGTATTCGTCGCCCAGGCTGTGTCGTGGTTTCAGTAATCCAACTCCATTTTTAACTTTAGAAAAATGACATAGAAACAGGAGAGTCGATCACTCTCCTTTTTGTATTTATTTGTTTTTCAAAGGAATATAACCATATTCTTCTATGCGAGCCTTTGCTTCCGCTGATTTTAAAGATGCAATGAAAGCTTGAGTCTCTTTAGTGATTTTTTCAGGGTAATAGACCACTAAAAATGGCATGGAAAGTTTATATTCATGAGTGACAATATTTTTTGCAGTGGCTTCTACTCCCTCAAATTTTATCGCTTTAATCGATTTATCTACCGATCCCGTAGAGATGAAACCGATCGCTTGAGGGTTATGGTTAATCAGTGTTTTAACCATACTATTGCTATTGACCACTAAGTTATTGGAACTGATGTCTGACACTAAGCGATCATTAATCACACGAGTCAGGCCTAATAAGCTTTCAAAGCTATAGCGGGAACCTGATGATGCTTCTCTGGTCACAACTGCGATTTTTTGATCAGCACCACCGACTTGTTTCCAGTTGGTTATTTTCCCTTTATAAATATCAAATAACTGCTCACGAGTCAGATTTTCAATACTGTTTAAGCGATTGATTACAACAGCCAACCCATCATAGGCAATCGGTAGGGTGCTCATCGTCTCATCTTGCTCACTTTCTGTGAGGTAGCGCGAGCTCATGGCGATATCTGCGACACCTTTTTTCAGTAATGTGATGCCAGCACTCGAACCTACGGCTTGAACCGCGATATAAGTTTCAGGGTGTGCGGTATTGTAGTCCTCGGCGAATACTTCCATGATCCTAGCGACCGAGGTCGAGCCAGAAATATTAACTTCACTTGCGAAGGCAAACTGGGTATGTAGCAAAGTTGAAAGCAGTGTAGCAAGCGCGACTCGAAACATAGTGGCTCCAATATGGTTATTTAGAAAAATTGAGCCACCATAATATGTCGTATAGATGACACTTTTGTGAACCACAAAGGTAAGTGGTTTGTAGCCTTACGGTTTTTCATATCAGAGATAAGCGAAGTCAGCTATAGTCGAGATGTCAGGAAGCCGTGTTTGAGCGAGGGTAAAATGGCGGTAGTGAATTTGTTGCAACGTCAACTAGAACGAAGAGCAGAGCTTGTTTGCCATAATCGTAACCAAAGTGTGTCTGTTGAATTAGGCAAATCCTGTTTTGAGCCGATCGTTAACGGTGTGCACTTCATCAAACACCATTACAAATTAGATTCAACGCATTGCGACTATTCAAGTATCGTGGCGAAAGTGATTTGGGAAGAAGCTAAATGGGCGCTGTATATTCCCAATACGGATCCCGATAAAGAAATTGAAGATTGGTTGCCGTATCCTTTTCTCCCTAAAACAACGGATTTGACGGCGTTGATCCGCGAAATTGAAAAAGATCCTAAATCTTACTTTTGGTGATCAATAAGCAATAAAAAGGCACTCCGAAGAATGCCTGATAGAAATGTCTATGCTGCTAAAATCACTCCCCTTGGGTAGTGGTATTAGCTTCTGAAGGTATAGGTAACGGTTCGAAAACCTGAGTCGGTTTTGCAATCAGACTGCGGTTTTCCATATTCACTTCTGCGAGCACGACTTCGAGCGTATCACCGAGCTTAAAGACGACTTCTTTATCGACAAGCAGCGTTCCACTTTCCGCATTACATTCAATACGTTCTTTGTTGTCTAAGATTAAAGAACCAGGAATGAATGCGGCTGCGCCATTTTCCAAAAGACGTACGCGCATGCCAGCTCGATTGATATCAAAAATTTCAGCCGTAAAACGGGTGCCTTTGCTCGGTTCGTTTACTAGCGTTCTAGCATAGAGCCAGTCGCCTACGTTACGTTCGGCCATTTTGTGGTGTTTGCGGTGTAGTGCCAACTCTTCACCAACGGTTCCATCCGGTGTTTGTACGGGCTCTTTGTTTAAAATATGTGCTTTCAACATACGATGGTTGATCATATCGCCATATTTACGGATAGGAGAAGTCCAAGTGGCATAGATATCCAAACCCATTGCGTAATGCGGAAGAGGTTGGTTTCCTATTTCACTGTAAGCTTGATACTTGCGGATACGATTATCCAGATAGCGGGTCTCTTGCTTACATAACCAGCGACGTAAAGAGGCAAAGCCTTCTAGAGTCGCTAAGTTATCGGCAGTGTATTCAAGCTCACCCGTTGGGTTGACTAATTCGACAACATCGGCAATTTTTTCGGGTTTGAACCCCGCGTGCGTATTGAACACGCCTTGGCCAAAATGCGCTTTGAGCGTTTTTCCCGCACAGATATTCGCGGTTATCATCGCTTCCTCAACAAGACGGTTAGCACTACGGCGAAGATCCGCATGAATTGCCACTACGTCGTTGTCTTCACTCAGTTCAAATCGATAATCAGGGTGATCAGTAAACACGACCGCGTATGTTTCGCGCCATTGTGCGCGCGCTAATGAAAAATCATACAAATCACGCACAACGGAAGCGATTTGGTCACTTGGTTGCCAATCGGCAGAAGTGCCCGTCTCTAACCAATCTGATACATGATCATAAACCAATCGAGCATGCGATTTAATGTTGGCCGCAAAAAAGGTAATGTCATCGCCAATCACACCTTCTTTAGTCACTGTTACGGTACAGCAAAGGGCAGGGCGAACTTCATTTTCCATCAACGAACACAAATCATCGGCTAAATCACGTGGCAACATTGGGATATTGCGGCCAGGGAGATAAATAGTGAAACCCCGTTCACGCGCGACACTGTCCATCTCGTCATCTGGCGTGATGTATGCGGTTGGGTCTGCAATGGCAATGGTTAATGTGAAGTCACCGTTCTGGGTTCTTTGGGCGAACAGTGCATCATCCATATCTTTAGTTGATGCCCCATCGATGGTCACGAAAGGAAGGTGGGTCATATCGATGCGTTGTAGGTCGGCATCATCTTTGAGCTGCCAATGTTCAATACCAGTCGGCTCACTGTTAGGCAGGTCATTTTCAGCTAAAGTCACCCACCAAGGCGCAATCTTATCGTTGGCATCCGTAATTTTATGGGTGATTTCAACCATAAAATCGCTATCGTTTTTCAGTGGATGGTTAATAAGCTGTGCAACAACCCAATCACCTTCAGAGAAATGTTCAGGGTTTAATCCTTTTTGCACCTTGGCTTTCAGCGATTGCCTTTTTAGTTGCGGGTTATCGGGCGTGACATTCAGCTTACCTTTGTACAGCTTTACACGGCCAATGAAGCGAGTTAATGAAGGCTCAAGCAGCTCTTGAGGCTCAGCCACTTCTTTCTCATTCTCAGTGCGAATGATGGCCACCACTTTATCTCCGTGTAGGCATTTCTTCATATACGGAGGCGGAATAAAGAAGCTGTTCTTACTGTCAACTTCTAAAAAGCCGAAGCCTTTTTCAGTGGCTTTTATCGTGCCTTCTTTCTTAGGCAAGTTCTCTTGGATTTGTTGCTTGAGTTGAGCAAGGAGCGGATTATCTTGAAACATGTTTCTTTTTCTAACAAATGCGATTGGGCACACTATAATCATTGAGCGGGATGATTACTACCGAAAGCGTTATTTTTGCTAGTCTGCTTTAACAGTGCGCTGTAAATGCAGCTTCTGTGTTCGTTTCGGGTGAATTAATGAGCTTAATGGTCATTTATAACGAATTTTTGTGATGTAATTCAATTTTTACTAGCTTTTTTTATGCTTTTAGGGAATAATCCGCGTCCCTTATATGTCCCTAGCGGCTTGATGCGTTTTAAGACTTATCCGCATCTGAACGGAACTCAGCTCTTTTTAATGGATCGGTATTGGAATTGGTAGAGCACGTGGGACCTTTTGTTAATTAATCTAGTGGGATCTCCATGCAAGACTCTGTAATTCAATTTAGTGAATTAGCCCTAAACGACTCAATCCTTTCTGCTCTAAATGAAATGGGTTTCGTTTCTCCAACTCCTATCCAAGCTGCTGCTATTCCATTTCTTCTTGAAGGAAGAGATGCGCTAGGTAAAGCACAAACAGGTACAGGTAAAACGGCTGCGTTTTCTCTACCTCTACTGAACAAATTAAACCTTTCTCAACACAAGCCACAAGCAATTGTGATGGCACCAACTCGTGAACTTGCTATCCAAGTTGCGGCAGAAATCAAAAACCTTGGCCAAAAGATTCAAGGCCTTAAAGTACTTGAAATCTATGGCGGTGCTTCTATTGTTGACCAAATGCGCGCTCTGAAAAATGGTGCTCATATTGTGGTTGGCACACCTGGTCGTGTAAAAGACTTGATCACTCGTGATCGCCTTCATTTAGACGAATGTCATACCTTCGTCCTTGATGAAGCTGATGAAATGCTCAAAATGGGCTTCGTTGATGACGTAACTTGGATCATGGAACAAGCACCTGGCACCGCTCAACGCGTGCTGTTCTCTGCGACTATGCCTCCTATGGTGAAGACGATTGTTGACCGTTACCTACGTGATCCAGCTCGTGTTGACGTAGCAGGTTCAAACCAAACTGTTGCGAAAGTAGAGCAGCAATATTGGGTTGTTAAAGGTGTTGAAAAAGATGAAGCGATGGCTCGTCTTCTTGAAACAGAAGAAACCGATGCGTCAATCGTCTTTGTACGTACTCGTCAAGACACCGAGCGTTTAGCTGATTGGTTATTATCTCGTGGCTTTAAAGCGGCAGCGCTTCATGGTGATATTCCGCAATCACTGCGTGAGCGCACGGTTGATCATATCAAACAGGGTGTAATCGACATTCTTGTTGCGACAGACGTTGTTGCTCGTGGTCTTGATGTTCCACGTATTACACACGTGTTCAACTATGATATCCCATTCGATGTAGAATCATACATCCACCGTATTGGCCGTACTGGCCGTGCTGGACGCAAAGGTAAAGCGATCCTTCTAGTTCGCACGAACCAAATTCGTATGTTGCGTACGATTGAGCGCGTAACTCGTTCTCAAATGGAAGAGATTCAACTTCCAATGCGTGACAAAGTTGCGGAAGCTCGTCTCATCAAACTGGGTGCAGAGCTAGAAGCTGACAAAGGTCATACTGCTTTAGACAAATTTGTTGAGCTCATTGAAAAACTTCAACAAAGCCTAGAGATTGATGCCACAACACTGGCGGCCATTTTACTGAAGCGTCAACAAGGCAATCGTCCACTGTTCTATGTCGGCCCAGATCCAATGGTCGACGCGATCGAGCGTGAAAAATCACGTCGTCGTGATCGTAAAGAGGGTAGTGAGCGTGGTGAACGTCGTGAAGGCGGTCGCGATAGCCGTGATGGACGCGAAGGTCGCCGCGAATATGGTACTGCGAGCAATGACTGGGATACTTATCAGTTACAAGTCGGCCGTGAGCAAGGCGTGCAAGTGAAAGACATCGTTGGTGCTTTAGCTAATGAACTTGGTTTAACCAAAGGTTCAATTGGTGCAATTAAACTTGCTCAAGGCCATACATTCGTACAGCTTCCTAAATCAATGTCTTCAGATGTTGAAGGCAAATTGCGTAAACTGCGTATTCGCCAAAAAGAAGTCGGTGCCGTTGTATGTGACTTTGATGACTTCCGCGAGTCTCGTGGTCGTCGTGAAGGTGGTAACGGTGGTGGTGCCCGTCGTGAAGGCGGAAACGGTGGCTTCCGTAATCGTGAAGGCGGTGCTCCTGCGGCTGGCGCAGGTCGTGGTGGCCGTGAAGGTGGCTTCCGTGGCAACCGTGACGGTGCAGCGGCGACTGGTCGTGATGGTGAGCGTCGTTTTGACCGCAACCGTGGTGGCGACCATCGTGGTAACTTCCGTGGTGAACGTGGTCACGGCAACGCTAGTGCTAATTCCAACGCCAACGCGGGTACACTAAGCCGTCCTCGTCGCGCTGAAGCATAATCAATTATTGAAACTCCAAAGCCCGTGATATTTATCATGGGCTTTTTCTTTTGATTTAGATTATTCGACCTTTGCATTTCTAGCGTGAGCTAGTTAAAATCTTCACTTCATTGAAGTTCCGGTATTCGTGTTACCGAGTGAGCTTCGATGGGTTATTTTCAATCAAACTCAACACGTGTTGCTTGGTATGCAACACCACTGTAAGGATTATACATGCCTATTATTACTCTTCCTGACGGCAGTCAACGTCATTTTGAACACCCTGTATCGACAATGGAAGTTGCAGCTTCTATCGGCCCTGGTCTTGCAAAAGCAACGATCGCAGGTCGTGTCGATGGTGTGCGCGTCGATGCGTGCGATCTTATTGAAAATGATGCTAGCCTTGAAATTATAACGACAAAAGATGAAGTTGATGGTTTAGAGATCGTACGCCACTCTTGTGCGCACTTACTTGGCCATGCATTAAAGCAACTTTATCCACAAGCCAAAATGGCAATTGGTCCGACGATCGACAGCGGCTTCTACTATGATATCGATCTTGAGCAATCACTCACGCAAGATGATTTAGAGCAAATCGAAAAGCGCATGAAAGAGCTTGCCAAGACAAAATATCAAGTTGTCAAAAAGAAAGTCAGTTGGCAGGAAGCCCGTGATGCTTTTGAAGCTCGCGGTGAAACATACAAGATGGAAATCTTGGATCAGAATGTGGCTCGTGATGACAGACCGGGTCTATACCATCATGAAGAATACATTGACATGTGTCGTGGTCCTCACGTACCTAACATGAGCTTCTGCCAACACTTTACCCTGCTTAGCATTGCTGGCGCGTACTGGCGTGGTAACAGTGATAACAAGATGCTACAGCGCATCTATGGTACAGCATTCCATGACAAGAAAGCACTTCAAGCCCATTTAACGCGTTTAGAAGAAGCGGCTAAACGTGACCATCGTAAAATTGGTAAGCAACTCGATCTATTCCATATGCAGCAAGAAGCTCCAGGGATGGTATTCTGGCACCATAACGGTTGGTCTATATTCCGTGATCTTGAAGTGTTCATTCGCCAAAAACTCAGTGAGTACGACTACCAAGAAGTAAAAGGTCCATTAATGATGGACCGAGTTCTATGGGAGCGTTCTGGTCACTGGGATAAATATGCGGATGCCATGTTCACGACGTCATCTGAAAACCGTGAATACGCAATTAAACCGATGAACTGCCCAGGCCACGTTCAAATATTTAATCAAGGTTTGAAATCATACCGTGATCTGCCATTGCGTATGGCTGAGTTTGGATCTTGCCACCGCAATGAACCATCAGGTTCATTACATGGCATTATGCGTGTTCGTGGCTTTACTCAGGATGACGCCCATATTTTCTGTACCGAAGATCAAATTCAACAAGAAGTGACATCTTGTATCAAGATGGTCTACGACACCTACACGACGTTCGGTTTTGATAACATCGTTGTTAAACTGTCTACACGCCCAGAAAAACGTGTTGGTAGTGATGAAATTTGGGATAAATCGGAAGAAGCATTAAAGCTTTCACTGCAGGCAATGGATATCCCATTTGAAATTCAAGAAGGTGAAGGCGCATTCTACGGCCCTAAAATTGAATTTACTTTGCATGATTGCTTAGATCGTGCGTGGCAATGTGGTACAGTGCAGCTGGATTTCAATTTACCTGCTCGTCTAGGCGCGACATATGTTGGCGAAAGTAACGAGCGTCTTGTTCCGGTTATGATTCACCGTGCAATTTTGGGTTCACTTGAGCGCTTTATCGGTATCCTTATCGAAGAGTATGCAGGTTTCTTCCCTACGTGGTTAGCGCCGGAACAAGCGGTAATTATGAACATTACTGATAAACAGTCAGTTTACGCTCAGGAAGTAGCACAAAAACTACAAAAATGTGGAATTAGAGCCAAAGCAGACTTGAGAAATGAGAAGATTGGCTTTAAAATCCGCGAACACACTTTAAAGCGTGTACCGTATATGCTTGTTTGTGGTGACCAAGAGATGGAAGCCGGAGAGATCGCAGTACGTACCCGCAGGGGCAAGGACTTAGGTAAATTTAAATTGGATGACTTTATTGCGTATATCCAAGCCGAAGTTTCTAGCCGTAAGCTCAATCTGGAGGAATAAACTATTAAAGGCGGAAGACGTGGCCAACAGCCGGCCAAACCAAACCAGCACCGTTTAAACGGTGAAATTCGTGGCGTTCGTGAAGTTCGTTTAACTGGCGCAGATGGTGAATCCGTTGGTGTTGTATCAATCAACGAAGCATTAGAAGCTGCTGTAGAAGCTGGTATGGATCTTGTAGAGATCAGCCCTAACGCCGAGCCACCAGTTTGTCGTGTGATGGACTATGGCAAGTTCCTCTTTGAAAAGAGCAAGACTGCTAAAGAGCAGAAGAAGAAGCAAAAACAGATCCAGATTAAGGAAATTAAATTCCGTCCTGGGACTGATATTGGAGACTATCAGGTAAAACTACGCAACCTGATCCGTTTCCTAGAAGAAGGCAACAAAGTGAAAGTTACTATTCGCTTCCGTGGCCGTGAGATGGCGCACCAAGACATCGGTGTTGATGTTCTTCATCGTTTGAAAGAGGATACTGCTGAAATTGCAGTAGTTGAGTCTTTCCCGAGTCGAATTGAAGCACGCCAGATGATCATGATGCTTGCCCCTAAAAAGAAGTAATTAACGGCTTACAAGTAATGAGACCTCGCCGTTGAAAGACGGTGGGGTGTTATTCGCCCTAATTACATGTTATTTAAACTACTACAATGCGGAGTTATTCATCATGCCTAAGATGAAAACCAACAAAGGTGCAGCTAAGCGTTTTAAGAAAACTGCTGGCGGTATTAAATTTAAGCACGCTACAAAACGTCATATCCTGACTAAGCGTACTACTAAGAACAAGCGTCAACTACGCCCTAACTCAATCCTTCCAAAATGTGAAGTGGCTGGTGTTATGCGCATGTTGCCATACGCTTAATTCTTTTTAGTTTATTTATCGTTTAGTTTAGGAGAAGCATAATGCCTCGCGTAAAACGTGGTGTACAAGCTCGTGCACGTCATAAGAAAGTTCTAAAACAAGCTAAAGGTTACTACGGAGCACGTTCACGTGTTTACCGCGTAGCTTTCCAAGCTGTAACCAAAGCTGGTCAATACGCTTACCGTGACCGTCGCACTAAAAAGCGTCAGTTCCGTCAGCTATGGATTGCGCGTATTAACGCAGCATCTCGTCAAAATGGTCTATCTTACAGCCGTTTCATTAACGGTCTTAAGAAAGCATCTATTGAGATCGATCGTAAGATCCTTGCTGATATCGCGGTATTCGACAAAGCTGCATTTGCAGTGCTTGTTGAAAAAGCAAAAACTGCTCTTTAATTTAGCAGTGAAGGTTTAAGAAAAGGAGGGCAAGTATGCTCTCCTTTTTTATTGCACTTATTTATAAGCGCGACAATGGGCTTAATACACCGCTGGCGCCTCTATCCAGTACGTGAGTGTAAATCTGAGTGGTTTTTACATCACTATGCCCTAATTGTTCTTGTACTGTTCTAATGTCCGCTCCCGCTTCTAGCAAGTGTGTCGCGAAGCTATGCCTTAGCGTATGGCATGAAACTGACTTTTGTATCTCAGCATCATGAGCGGTTTTCCGAACTGCTCGCTGCAATGCCGACTCATTAATATGGTGCCTTCGTTTCAACCCACTATTCTCATCTAAGGTAAGTAAATTAGATGGAAACAAGTAGTGCCAATTAAACTCATAAGGAGCTGAAGGATATTTTTCTCTCAACGCATTGGGTAACCAGACTCCTCCATAACCTTTGGTTTGCATATCTTTATCATAGTAACGCTTAGCTAATGCTTGTTGCTCAGCTAGTTGTGGATAAAGCTCCTTAGCAAGTGTGACGGTGCGGTTTTTTCCTCCTTTTCCTTGCCATACCCGAACCGCACCATAATCTAAATCAATATCCTGTATTCGGAGTCTGACACATTCCATCAGCCGCAGCCCTGATCCGTATAAGAGCATAATTTGCAATTGATATCGTGGCTCAATATGTTCTAAAAACCGCTTAATTTCAGTTCTTGTCATCACTACTGGTAATTTCTGAGCAAGTTGAGATTTCTTGAAATTCATGCTAATTGATAGCGGTTCTTTAATGATTTCACGGTACAGAAAATGGAGAGAGTTTAGCGCTAACGCTTGTGTTTTCGCGGCTACTTTCCCATTAACAGCTAAGTCAGTTAAAAACATCTCAACTTCTTTACTACCCATTCTCATTGGATGTGTTTTGTTATTGAAGTAGATGAATCGTGTTATCCAGTGCAAATATGCCTCTATAGTTTTCTTTGCATAGTGTCGCGCTTGCATATATTCTTTAATGCTTAAAATAAATTGTGATTTCATATTTTCCCAACAAAACTGCCTGTTTTTATATACAGTATTATTGTTTTTGGTTTAGTCAACAAACTAAGTTGCATAAAGTCGTCTAATGTGAAGTCTGACGCAGTTTTTATTCAACTAACCATCTGATAAAAAAGATTTATATGATAGATTTCTAATTATCAAAGTTCATGATAAGTGGCGGTAGCGTGGTAAATTAGGTCGCATTTTGTTGTATAGATAGCGTTATAAGCAATTTTAGGAAAGTATGTAGTAATGGAAAATTTAAGTAGTGGTCAAAAAAGTTCATTTACTCGTCTACGTAATCAAATCAAAGACGAATTTGAAGCCCTAATTGCTGAAATTAAAGAGAAGCGTGATCAAATTGAAGAAATGAGAGTGCTTCTTTTGGAGGACGATGATGATGGTATATCGATTCAATCTGAGGTACTAAACGCCAGAGAAGAAGCAAACAAAAAACTAGAAGAAATTAGCGCGCTGTTAGAGAACACAGAAGAAAAATATGAGCTAATAACAAATTCTCATGATGGTCTAGTCCCAAGCATTGAATCTATACACACTGATATCAAGGGTGTGTACGATGAATGCTATGCGTTGATGAAATCCTTCAACCAATCTTCCGAGCTGTTATATGGTCATCAAAATGATGGGTTAGAGTCAAAGCTAAGAACTTTAGCAAAAGACTATGAATCAAGTCTAAAAACCAATAGAACTAAAGCGGAAGAACTTTTACTTCAAATTGAAGGGGCTCTTACTGGTGCAACAAATGTTGAACTTGCTAAAGCATTCCAAGACCAAAAAGATTCATACAAGCTGCCTAAAAATGGTTGGGCTATTTTATTTATTTTAACTATTGGTTTCATGATTTATCTCGGCTTAGATGCAGCTTCAATTTCCAGTCAAGGCTCTCAGTATTTGTATGACTTAGGCAAACGCTTAATGGTCTTTGGTCCATTGATATGGCTAGCTCTGTTCGCCAGCAAGCAACAGGCGCAGAACAAGCGCCTTGAGCAAGAATACGCTCACAAGGAAGCCGTAACTAAAACTTTTGTAGGGCACCAGCGCCAAATTGAAAAGCTCGCTGAAAGTGATGAAAAAGACTCGTTACTTGTTCAACTTGCACAAACAACGATTAACACAATTGATTTCAACCCAAGCTCGACCTTGGAAAAGTCAAATCCTAAGAAAGACTTGCCAGCATCAGAGTTGTTAGACCTTGCAAAGAAAGCTGTAGATAAAGTGGGCAAATAATTGCTTATAACAAACAATTTAAGAGTGATTCAGCACGCTTGGCACTTTTGGTTTGGGTTAAGTTCAGTGTTTACGGTGGTCTGATTAGGTGTCGTGGTCGCGTGCTTCACACCTTAATTGGGCGTTATACGATTAATAAAAAACACTGTTCGCAATTGATATCTTCAGATATAGTTTATAAATTAAATGAATGATTTTAGGAAGTGTCATGCAATTATGGGTTTTGCCAATTACTCTATTTTCAGCTATGTCATATAGCGCATCAAATATAATACCAATTGGGTATGAAGTTCCTGAATATATTGCACTCGAAGAGAAAAATTCTGGGTGTGAAAGCATTGTATGCAAGGATGTGGTTGAGAAGCCGTCGGTACCAAAGGTAGGTGATATACCTAAAAGAGAGGGCAACAAAACGATAGAAACTATAGGCAGCGTTGTTTATCTTGTTGGCGAAGCTAGCCAAACTAACGAATTACCAATAGACGAAATGATAGAAATATTCTCAGACTAAGTCGCAGCGTATAACAAACAATTTAAGAGTGACTCCTAACGCTTGGCGAGTTCACTCCGGTTTGTAATATGTGTTTACGGTGCAATGGGTTAGCTTGGGTGTTATAGCGTTGTCGCACCTTAATTGGGCGTTAGCTGGGGTTAAGAAAAACGGTGAATTTAGGGTGGAAAGGCTTTGGGTTTTCTAGCTACACACCAGACAAATCTCAGCTTCTCAACTATCTCGCCAGTGGCACTTTTCGGGAAGTGTTTGAACTTAACGAAGTCTGCTTACGGGAAATGTTGTGTTTGTTAAGTTCATTGGCGCGGTTTCTTTGCTGTCGAAATCCATGAATGCCTAAATTCGTTTCGTGTGCTCTGTCGTTGGCTTTTTCGATAGAATTCTTTGCAAATTACCATGCTCAAGAATGGTGATTAACTCGGCCATTTCTTCTTTGCCAAGAGCATTTCGTGGATTGGGTTTTAATTTCACAGCTGTCTGTTTTACTTTGCCGTTTGAAAGCAATAATGTGTTTCAAATTAGGCACTTTGGCGTAATTTGCTAGCGAAAGTGCAGCAGCTAACTAGGCGTTTAAGACGGATTCCCAACGCTTGGGAGTTTCGGCTCTATGTTGAGTTTTGTGTTTAAGGCGCAATGGTTTAGGATTGTGGTCGCGTTGCTCACCACTTAACGCAGCGTTAGCTGGGGTTAAGAAAAACGTTGAATTTAGGGTGGAAAGGCTTTCGGTTTTCTAGCTACACACCGGACAAATCTCAGCTTATCAACTATCTCGCCAGTGGCACTTTTCGGGAAGTGTTTGAACTTAACAAAGTCTGCTTACGGGAAGTGTTGTGTTTGTTAAGTTCGTTGGCGCGGCTTCTTTGGTGTTGAAATTTATGCATTCTTAAATTTGTTTCGTGTGCTTTGTCGTTGGCTTTTTCGATAGAATTCTTTGCAAATTACCGGCTCAGGAATGGTGATTTTCTCGGTCATTTCTTCTTTGCCAAGGGCATTTCGTGGATTAGGTTTTAATTTCACAGCTGTCCGTTTTACTTTGTCATTTGAAAGCAATAATGTGTTTCAAATTTGGCATTTTGGCGTAATTCGCTAGCGAAAGTGCAGCAGCTAACTAGGCGTTTAAGACGGATTCCCAACGCTTGGTAGTTTCGGTTCTAGGTTGAGTTTTGTGTTTAAGGCACAATGGTTTAGGATTGTGGTCGCGTTGCTCACCACTTAACGCAGCGTTATGAGACTCGGCTGATTATCGTCTCTGGCATGTAGTGCAGCCACGACATGCTTGACGGGTTTCTTTACTAAGCAAAGAGCGCTGGGTTTTACAATAGGCGTTCTTCAATGCTCTTCTTGCTGAAAACCAGTCATCAGGTTTTGTCATAATCAAATAGCCGTTAAAAAGTTTCATTACTTGCACTCGATTGTTATCGATAAACTTCTGTGTAAAGTCAATTTCAAAATAATCTAAAGCTTGCTCAATCGTAGTAAAGCTATGAATTATATCAATTATATTTGGCTTATCCATGTTTAAGTGCGTTGTTAAGTGTAAAGTAGAGTGAATATATCAAATCATTTAAAGTAGAACTTTGTCTTAACATAAAATTCTCATAACAAAGCGTTTAAGACGGATTCGCAACGCTTGGCATTTTTGGTTTGCTTCAGTTTAAGTGTTTACGGCACAATATTTTAAGTGTGGCGGTATGCGTTGCTCACCACTTAACGCGGCGTTATGTGTTTGGTCAGTTTTTAGGTCAAAGCTACGATTTCATTGAGAATTCGTTTCATGTTTTCGGCAAGTTGGCTTGGTCGAAATGGATTATTAAACAACTTGAGATTGATGGTTTTCAAGGTTCTTGGGTTGCCTCAATTGCGTTTTGGATCTGGTTTGTGTTGTGTTTCGTCGGTTTCAAATCGCTTTAATTGAAATGTCTTTTTGACTGATTCATTTGCTGACATTCAGCTCTGAAAGTCTGGTGAAGCAAAAAATTTAACGGTTGCTGAAAGGGTGCTTTCTTTGTTGTTGATTCTGCAAGTAGCTTTCTTTGGCTCAGAACGCTGTGAAATTTAGGTTTTGGTAAGCATCGTCTTTGTACGTAACTTATTAAAATCTCTTCATTTCTACGGTGGTTTACTTTGAATTTACGGTAAAAATCACATAACAAGCAATTTAAGAGGGATTCCCAACGCTTGGCATTTTTGCTTCTACTTCAAATTTAGTGTTTACGGTACAATGCGTTAGGTTGGGTGGTAGCGTTGCTCACCCCTTAATTGGGCGTTATGTGTTTGATGAGTTTTTAGGGTTAACTCTACGATTTCATTGAGAATTCGTTCTGTGTTTTCGGCAAGTTGGCTTGGTCGAAATGGATTCTTGAATAATCTGAGATTGATCGTTTTCAAGGTTTTTGGGTTGCCTCAATTGAGTTTTGGATCTGGTTTGTACTGAGTTTCGTTGGTTTCAAATCGTTTTAATTGAAATGTCCTTTTGACTGATTTTCTTGCTGACATTCAGCTCTGAAAATCTGGTGACGCAAAAAATTAAGCGGTTGCTGAAAGGGCGCTTTCTTTGTTGTTGATTCTGTAAGTGGCTCTCTTTGGCTAAGATCGCTGTGAAATTTAGGTTTTGGTAAACATCGTTTTTGTATGTAACTTATTTAAATTCCTTCGTTTCTACGGTGGTTTACTTTGAATTCACGGTAAAATTCACATAACAAGCAATTCAAGTGGATTCTCAACGTGTGGCAGTTTTACTATGCGTTAGGTAAAGTGTTTTACGGTGCAATGCGGCGGCTTGGCCAGTGCGTTGTTCACCACTTAATTGGGCGTTAAGTTTCATTGGAGTTCAGGTGCAATGGATAAAGAAGTAAAAGCGTCATGGGAAAGATTTCTCAATCCAGTGTCGCTCAAGAACAATATAATCACGGCTTCTGTACACTCGATGGCATTCGAGATGCTAAAAAGTAGCATCGAAGATAAAATTAGAGAGTTCTTTACAAATGGCTTTGATGAAAACGGCCCACTTGTTAGCGATGATTATAAGCTCAAAGTTTTAAAGCTAAACCGTAGTCGAACCTATGCTTCGCTTTTATGGTTAAAGCAACATGACGCTATTGATGACGCTGATATTGAAGTATATGAGCGTATTAAACGTCATCGTAATGAACTGACGCATGAACTATTTAAGTTCGCTTCCCAAGGCTGCGACTTTGATGTAGCAAAAAGCTTTGATGATATGGTGGGCTTATTGCGGAAGATAGAAATTTGGTGGTTTGTAAACCTAGAAATGGCCATCGACCCTGAGAGTTATCCTGCTGACTTAGACTTAGATGAAGTCGTTCCGGGACGTTTGTGGAGCTTACAAATGCTCATCAGCACCGCTTTGGGCTCTGAAGAGGATGCAATGAAATTCTACAATGAGTTTGTGCAGCAAACTGAAACTTAACAAACTGTTTAAGAGTGATTCGCAACGCGTGGCATTTTTACTATGCGTTGGTTTAAGTGTTTAAGGTGGTATGCGGGAGCATCTGTATTGCGTTGCTCACACCTTAACAGGGCGTTATAAGCCTTAATTGGATATTGGTAAATATGGAAACAGATAGACTTAAACTACTCCCCCCTTCAATGGAGTATCAACCTCTGATGCTTGAAGCGATAAGGGAAAGCCAAAATGAACTCGGTGTCTACCTTCCTTGGGTTCCATATGCGTTAACAGAAGCTGAATCAATTGAAAATATGCAACAAGCCATCAATAACTTTGAGAATTTTGAAGGTGAGTTACGTTATTCAATCATAGAAAAAAGTACAGGGCGCGTTCTTGGTGCAATAGGGTTAATTATTCGCGATAAATCAGTACCGTTTTTTGAAATTGGTTATTGGATGCGTAGTTCAAGTGTTGGCAATGGTTTCATTTCTGAAGCAGTGGAAGCAATAGAGTCATACGCGTTTAATGAGCTAAACGCTAACCGAGTTGAAATCAAAGCTGCTGAACAGAATTTGAAAAGTCGAATGGTAGCAGAGCGAAGCGGGTATGCTTTTGAAGGCATTTTACGTAACGACCGAAGATTGCCATCAGGTGAATTGAGTGGCACGGCAGTTTATTCAAAAACAGGCATATAACAAAGCATTTAAGAGTGATTCGCAACGCTCGGCATTTTCGCTTCGCTCAAGTATAGCCAAGCGCCGCTCACACCTTAATGCGGCGTTATAAACTAAGGAGGTTCTGTGGAAGAGTTTTTGTTAGGATTACTGGGGTCAGTTTCAACAGTAACACTATTAGCTATTGTTGCTTACCTTTGTAGGTCTTGGTTAATTGAGCGACTGAAAGCTTCAATAAAGCATGAATATGACCTGAAAATGTTAGAGGTTGAAAGCCAAAAAGAAATCAGGCTAAAGGGAGAGATTGTTGCTGAATTATTGGCTGAATGGATTAGAAAGGGACAAAAATTAGATTATCATCAATTAAATAAATTATCTTTTCAGGCATTTATTTGGCTACCCAAGGATCTAGCTGAGGAATTATCTAATTCGTTAGCTCAAAAGCCGGGCTCTCAAGACGTTAGGCAACTAATTAAAAATATTCGTACTTACTTGCAAGATGAAGATGATGGGTTTAAGTCCAAAGATGTTATTGTGTTTAATGAACCAGATATCCACTCAACCTTTAATGTAAGCCAAGTTTCAAGTCAAGCCGTCGCAAAACCAAAGCCCCGAGCGTAAGTAGTTTATAACAAACGCTTTAAGACGGATTCGCAACGCATGGCATTTTTATTATGCGTTGATTTTAGTGATTAAGGTGGTGTGCTGAAGCTCCGTATTGCGTTGCTCACCACTTAAGCGGGCGTTAGGCAAAGTGAGTTTTTATCAGCTAAATCGGGTTTGAATTGAACGGTGAATTCCATGTTCTCATGGTTGGACTTAAGCAATAAATCGCCATCACATATTTGTTGTTTCTTGATTGCGTTGGGTTGCTTTTCGCTGTGAATTCATCGGCAAAATAACTTTCAGCATCCAAACGTCCGCCGAGCATGCTACGCTCGTCACTTTTCTTCCAAACCGCTCAATTTGAGTTTTTTGGTTTCTTTGCTGATTCAGCATTTTGGTTTATAAATAAATCGTTTAGTTGGTTTTAAGTTGGTAAAAAACCTTGTTCTTTGGTTTTAAAAGTGTTGTTGTCAATCGGTTGGCCTAACAAACGGCTCAAGAGGGATTGCCAACGCGTGGCGGTTTTAGTGCACAATTGAAGTTCAGTGTTTACAGTGTGTTTTTTGAGTTCGGCGGTGCGTTGTCAACCCCTTAGCCGGGCGTTATGTGAACAGGAGAAAAATGATAAACCTTCACGAAGAAGCGGCTTGGGTAAGAAGTAAAATAGAATCAGTTGTCGGTAAAGGCTGGTTCTATTTTGGTTCTGACTTTCCAATTAATGCTTGTAAACATGCTTCAATGTTGTTCTGCTACCACTTAACCCAAAAAGGCTACAGTAAGCCTATATACCTTGTCTTTGGTATATCTAAAAAGCGTGGCGGTGAAGTTGGGCATTGGTGGGTAGAAAGTGAAGGTATTTTGGTTGATATAACAGCTGATCAATTTAACCTCATTGAAGACAGCGAACTTAGTTATAAAATCAAAATTAACAGGTTATATCTTCCTGTTTATTGTGTCCCCACTTTAAATGCACCTCACCACAAGGTGTTCGAACTCGTTCCCAAAGAATTATGGGCTTGGAACGAAGATGATGTTAGTGAAACCTACCTTGATGAATTAAGCATTTTTTATAGTCGCTTGTTGTAGCAGTTCACATAACAAACGGCTCAAGAGGGATTGCCAACGCGTGGCGACTTTAGTGCAAAATTGAAGTTCAGCGTTTACAGTGTGTTTTTTGAGTTCGGCGGTGCGTTGTCAACCCCTTAGCCGGGCGTTATGTGTTTTTCTGGAAGTTTTTCACAGCTCTGCGCTTATAATTCAGACGTGAGGTGCACTATGTCTGAAAATCAAAACGTTAAAAGAGCTGAACCAATTGAAACGTGTTCATATAAAAGTCCTTGTGTTCGTCATTGTTGTTTAGATGACAAAGACATCTGCATAGGTTGTGGTAGGACTCTTGACGAGATATGTCGTTGGAGTAGTGCAACAAATAGCGAAAAACAAGAGATATTAATCAATAGCGTAGCTAGAGTTCAGAGCCGAAATATATCGATATGAAGCATCTTAGTCTTGTGCATATGATGGCTTTTTATCGAATGCTGTTTGGCATAAATGCCTTTCGCTACCCCTTTAAATGGAAGGGTGGGCATCAGAAACACACACATAACAAACGCCTCAAGAGGGACTGTCAACGCGCGGCGTTTCCAGTCCCATTGAGCCGCGGTGGTTACGGTTGTTGTGTTTGGGTTTAGTGGTATGCGTTGCCAGCCCCTTAGGCGGGCGTTATGTAAACTTATCAATATCGAGGAAAGTAGCAGTAAGTGTTTAAATTTAGTAGTGAAGTTGAAAAATTAAAAACTCAGGCGCTGATACTATCGGGTATCGCTCTTTTCATTTCAATGACTGGCGCATTGCCGGGAAAAATAGAAATTATAGGTCTAGATTTAGAGGGTAATAAAACTGTGGCAGGATGGTTTCTCCTTGCTATCCTGATGTTTATGCAAATCAAATTTATTGTGCAT
This sequence comes from Vibrio sp. B1-2, assembly GCF_963888445.1. NCBI lineage: Bacteria > Pseudomonadati > Pseudomonadota > Gammaproteobacteria > Vibrionales > Vibrionaceae > Vibrio > Vibrio sp. B1-2. Next base: position 48,549 of record NZ_CAWPJH010000042.1, on the reverse strand, counting down.
GCTTCCCTTGAGATAATTAAAAAACTGTTACCTGCTTGGATTACCTACAGGGGTAAAGACTTACGTGGGGATACTCTTGGAATGACGCAAGCTGAAATAAATGCAGAACATGATAAACATGATCATGAGTACGATGAAGATGTCGGTACTCTATCTGGCGAGTTTCATGAAATACACTACAAGCGCAGTCTAATTGAAAAGTCATACCGTTCTAAATTCATCAACGCGCATAATGCTTGGGTTTACTCTTCTGACTTTATTTTTCCTTTGCTATTCGTAACTTATTCAGCTTTTTCATTGTATACTTTCTTGTCTACGGGTACTGTGCATACGTTTACATAACAAAGCATTTAAGACGGATTCTCAACGCTTGGCAATTTCAGTCTAGGTCGGCTTCAGTGCTAAATGTGGCAAGGTTTAAGGTTGGGTGGTCGCGTTGTTCACCACTTAATGCGGCGTTATAAGCTTCGAGGGAAATTATGGAAAGTATTATCAAACAAGCAATTAAATTGCGGAAAGAGGCTAAGTACCAAGAGTCGAGAGCTTTGCTAAAAACGCTGTTAAACGATGAAACTTATTCTGCTAGGGCTCACCTGCAAATTGCTTGGTCATACGACAACGAAGGTAAAGAGCAAGAAGCGGTTACTCATTATCTGTCATCTCTTTCAGGTCTGTTATCGTCGGTAGAAAGGTTCGATGCTTTATTCGGGCTAGCGAGTACCTATCGAAGTCTTGGCATGTATTCGGAGGCGTTAAGCTATTTTGAGCAAACTCTAAAAGAGTACCCTAGTTCTATTGAAGTTCAGCCTTTCTATGCCATGTGTCTCTACAACTTAGGACGTCATAAAGAAGCAACATCATTACTACTCGAGCTTTTAGTATCAACCACGAACAGTGACGCAATTAAAGAGTATCAGCGAGCTATTTCTTTATACGCACAAGATTTAGATAGAATGTGGTAAAACGAAACACGCTTATAACAAACAATTTAAGAGTGATTCAGCACGCTTGGCACTTTTTGTTTGGGTCTAGTTCAGTGATTACGGCGTCCAGTTTGAGTGTTGTGGTAGCGTGCTTCACACCTTAATTGGGCGTTATGTTTACAAAAGCAAAAAGGTTATCTTGAGGAAAAGATTGGGGATCTCTCTGGCTTTTTAGCTTCATCGATATTCAGCAATTTTGGTTCATCTGCCCAAATTCTTTGCCATTGCTAGCCTCGCGCAAACTAAGTTCGTGGGTTGCTTCATTGTAGAATTGTGGAAATACGAGTTGAAGATGTCACTGGCTCAAAGTCGTTGTAACTGTTGCGGTTTAATTGGCTGAATGGGATCGCTTTAAGTTGATCGCATTTGTAGGCCAAGTTGGCTTAAAGGTTTGGTAATGGTTTTGTGCAATGCGGTAAAATCAGCGGTTCTTTGTCATGGAAGTTTTCTTAAACCGTAATCATAACAAGGCATTAAAGTGGGACTTGGCCCGCGTGGCTTTTTTAGTTTGCGTTAAGTTTTGTGATTAAGGCGTAATGCAGAAACGTTGTATTGCGGGCCTGCACCCCTTAACGCAGCGTTAGGTTTACGAAGAGAAAGGCGTAATTTCTTGGGGAAAAGATTTGGGGATTTCTCCAACCATTCATTTACGGATGTCAGCAAATCAGCTTGGTCTGCCCAAATCATCAAGTTTCTTCAGCGGTTTCTCATGTCAAAATTCGTGGATTGCTTCATTGGAAAATGGAGTAGGTTGGCTGAATGTTTCACTGGCTCAAAGTCGCTTTGATTTTTTCAATTGGATTAATGAGTTACTCGTTTTAAGTTCATCACATTTGGCGGCCAAATTGAGTAAAAGGCTTGGGTTTCATTTATAACAATGCGGTAATCTAGTGATTCTTTGCCAAGTTAATGAATACGAAATAGTAATACCTAACAAAAAATTCAAGCCTGACTACCAACGCGTGGCTCCATCAGCTCTAATGAGTCTTGTGATTAGGGTACATTACTGAAAGTGGCATTGTGCGTTGGTAGCAGCTTAATTTGGCGTTATGTTTACGAAGAGAAAGGCGTAATTTCTTGGGAAAAAGATTTGGGGTTTTATTAAGCCATTCATTTACGGATGTCAGCAAATCAGCTTGGCCTGTCCCAATCATCGCGTTTCTTCAACTCTTTCCCATGTCAAAGTTCGTGGGTTGCTTCATTGGAAAGTGGGGAAGGTTGGTTGAAGGTTAATCTTGCTCAAAGGCGCTTTGATTTTCTCAATCGAATGAATAAGTTACTCGTTTTAAGCTGATCACATTTGGCGGCCAAATTGAGTGAAAGGCTTGGGTTGTATTTATCACAATGCGGTAATCTAGTGATTCTTTGCCAAGCAAGTAAATGCGAAATAGTAATACCTAACAAAAAATTCAAGCCTGACTACCAACGCGTGGTTTCATCAGTTTCAATGAGTTTTGTGATTGCGGTGCATTGCTGAAAGCGGCATTGTGCGTTGGTAGCAGCTTAATTTGGCGTTATACAAAAAGGAGAAATAGGCGTAGATGTTTGAAATAATTATCATCGTAGCGTTTGGCTACATTGTATGGAAACTTAAAGGAAATAATACGCCGAAGCCAGCTTCATGGGATTCGCCAAATCAAACTGCGAGCAAGCGTAAAGCTAAATTTGAATTAACTGACGTACCTATTCCATCTAATGTAAAAATTGAGCATAAAAAGCAAAGCCATTTAGCAACTGAAAATGAGCGGAAACTCTATTTTGCATTACAAAAAGCTCTTCCTTCGGAGTATGTAATTCATAGCCAAGTATCACTAATGGCTTTGGTTAAACCTGTTAATTTTAAGCATAATTCTCGAACGTGGGCAAAGCGAATGGACTTTGTCATAACAGATAAGACCACAAAAATTCTAGCAGTTATCGAACTCGATGATTCTACGCATAATTGGAAAAAAAGGCAGGAACGCGATCAGTATGTAAATGAAGTCCTAGATGGACATCATCCATTGGTGCGCTTTAATACAAAGCATTTCTATGAACCGTCTGAAATCGCAAAAGTTTTGTCGCGAGAAACTGAAATTAAGTGTAATAAGTTCGAAGCTAATTTTGTATAACAAACGGCTCAAGAGGGATTGCCAACGCGTGGCGACTTTAGTGCAAAATTGCAGTTCAGTGTTTAAGTGTGTTTTTTGAGTTCGGTGGTGCGTTGTCAACCCCTTAGCCGGGCGTTAGCTGAGGTTAAGAACAATCATAAAATTAAGCGTTTATTTTTCTTAGTCTGAGGCTCTGGCTTTACACCTGAAAGTCAGCACTTTTCCATGTATCTCGCCAGTGGCACTGTTCGTGAAGTGGTTGAACTAACCGAAGCCTTCTTACGGGAAGTGATGTGCTTGTTTATTTCTTTGGTGTGGCTTCTTTGGTTTTGAAGCTCTTTCGCGCTTAAGTTGATTTCGCGCACTTGGTTGTTGGCTTCTTCGAAAGAATTCTTTGTAAATTTAAGTCTTAGAAGCTCGTCAGTTTTCCTGTTATTTCTTCTTTGCCAAGTGCGTTTCGTGGATTAGGTTTTAGTTTCTAAGTTGTCCGTTTTACTTTGTCGCTTGAAAACAATAATGTGTTTTAAATTAGGCCGTTGGGTAGTCAATCTCCGGCTAAAGTGCAGCAGCTAACAAACGGCTCAAGAGGGATTGCCAACGCTTGGCGGCTTTAGTTCAAAATTGAAGTTCAGTGTTTAAGTGTGTTTTTTTAGTTCGGTGGTGCGTTGTCAACCCCTTAGCCGGGCGTTAGCATTCTGAGGACTTAAAAGTCATATTCAAATGGTAGAAATCAATCATCGCGTATAATAGTTGTGTGACAATTCACCATTTTGTAGTTTAATTATCCCTTGTAAAATTGATTAAAGTTAGTTGTGTTAATGAAAAGAGCAAATGTAAATTTAATGTTAAAAGCTTCCGGTGTTGTACTGTCTATATTGTCATTTTATAGTTTTGCTTCATTGAACTGTTCAGGTTTTTCTGGGTGTGAAAGAAAGTATTGTGAGATTGAGCAGCAAATAGAAAGTGCTCAGTTAGCTAATAATCAAAAAAAGATAGAAGGACTAAAAGTTGCCCTAGCGGAAGCCAAGTCCAATTGTAGTGACACAAAACTTAAGCAAGATTTAGCTGACGAAATTAAAGAAACTAAAGATAAAATTGCCGAATATAACTTAGATTTACAAGAAGCAAAGGGAAGTGGCAAGGATAACAAAGTCAGGAAATACCAAAATAAAATTCAAGAAGAAGAGCGTAAATTGGAGTCGCTTCTACAAGAGTTATCCGAATTAGGCTAGATAATGCTAACAAACGCTTCAAGAGGGACAGCCAACGCATGGCATTTTTATTATGCGTTGGTGTGTGTGATTACGGTGTTATGCGGAAAGTCAGTAATAGCGTTGTCTGCCCCTTAAGCGGGCGTTATGCAGTTCTACAGGTTCAACGGAAACTAAAAAACGTCAGCCCAATGTATTTGAACTGACGGAGCTTTACTCTTTTTGTATGTAAGGTGTTTATTCTGCGGCTTTTACTCTGATTTTGCTTTTAGCTACGTCAGAAAGGTTTAGGCTAGAAATTGCAGCATTAGCTTCGTTTTCGTTTGTCATTTCGACAAAAGCAAAGCCTTTTGATTGACCCGTTACTTGGTCTAAAACAAGTGTACATTCGGCTACGGAGCCATGAGCTGAGAATAAAACACGAAGTTCTTGTTCAGTTGTAGAGCGAGATAGATTGCGAACTAAAAGTTTCATGATGAACCAATTGGTAGTAAATGACAGTGCGAATTGTGGCAGCTAAAGATAAGTTTGGCTAAGCAATTCGTTCTCTATACTGAGTATTGGTTAAAAAACTGCATAACAAACGGCTCAAGAGGGATTGCCAACGCTTGGCGACTTTAGTGCAAAATTGAAGTTCAGGGTTTACGGTGTGTTTTTTAAGTTCGGCGGTGCGTTGTCAACCCCTTAGCCGGGCGTTATACCGTTTTAACTTACGCGCAGAGCATCGTATAGTTTCTAGTTTATAAAAAAACCGTCAGAAGACGGCTTTGGACGTAATTATCGAGGGTTTAAGCACAGCACTTTTTATACTTTTTCCCGCTTCCGCAAATGCACGGTTCATTACGGTTTGGTGTTTTGTCATAGGTAATCGTTTTAGGTTTGTTTAATAGCGTATCAAGCTCAACAGTGTTCTCTGGTTGCTTTGAGTCAATGACAATATCAGCCACTATTGAGTGCTTAGAAAGTAATATTTCTATCTCTGCTTTACGAGCCTCGGTTGGGACGACAACATTGATTGGAGCCTCGTCAGTGCCTGCTTTTACATCACGGTTTACGTTGTAGCCTGAAATGACGTGGTTTTGTCTAGCATCGATTCGACCTTTGAAAAATAGTTTGGACATTTGCAACTCACTGATGGATTGTTGTGGTGTAATTTGGCCGCGATTATACGGCACTATGGCAATTGATAAAGAAGTTCCTACAATGTGCATCGGATCACGGTATAACAAACGGCTCAAGAGGGATTGCCAACGCTTGGCGATTTTAGTGAAAAATTGAAGTTCAGTGTTTAAGTGTGTTTTTTAAGTCCGGCGGTGCGTTGTCAACCCCTTAGCCGGGCGTTATGCAAATCGTAAAAATTGAGAAAAGAATGATATCAACAAATTTAAAACCAGCTGATGAATTGAGTGCTCACAGTAAAAGTGTTACTGATGCTCTGATTGAGCTATTTATGTCAGAAGACCATACTTGTCTTGCGTACTTTGAGGTGGAAAGTTACTTATCTGACTCTCTCTTTGCTCTTGCTGATAAAGGCTTTTTTAACTCAGCAGTGATTACAATCGACAGCAAAGCTACTCCCAATATGCGCTTCTGTAAGTTGTCTACAGTCGAACAGGGGATATTAAAGGAAATTCTAGCGATGAACCTTTTAAAACAAGGTTACAACTTTGAAAACCTATCTAATAGCCATGGGCAGATCAGTTTGCGCGTATCAATCAGCTAAATTTGCATAACAAACAATTTAAGAGGGATTCCCAACGCTTGGCATTTTTGCTTCTACTTCAGTTTTAGTGGTTACGGTACAATGCTTTAGGTTGGGTGGTAGCGTTGCTCACCCCTTAATTGGGCGTTAGTTGCCTACGAGGAAATAGAGGCTTAAATGAGTATAATTACAAATAAGAAAATAGAAAACTATAGTAAGTACCTCAAAGAGAAAAGTCGTCCGCCTAGCCGCGGGGGGAATACGAATGCTCTACATGCACATTATTTAGTTGTTGACGGTGAAAGTTACAGCTTTCTTGCCCTTGGTTCACAACAATGGGTGTTTAAAACCGATTTAGTTTCATTCGAATATGAGATTAAAGGTACATACAAAAATATACTTGTCGATACACTTAAAACGGTGGATAAGAATGGCAATGAGGTCGTGCGTGGGAACCGTGGCTTTAAACGCCAGCTGAGAACCGCTGATGCTCGTATGCCGGTAAGTCGTCGCGAGATGAACAGCTTTAAATAGGTCGGCAACTAACAAGCAATTTAAGAGGGATTCACAACGCTTGGCACTTTTGCTTTTACTTAAAATTTAGTGTTTATGGCACAATGTTTTAGGTTGGGTGGTAGCGTTGTTCACCCCTTAATTGGGCGTTATGTGTTTGATGGGTTTTTGAGGTTAATTCTACGATTTCATTGAGAATTCGTTCTGTATTTTCGGCAAGTTGGCTTGGTCGAAATGGATTCTTGAATAATCTGAGATTGATCGTTTTCAAGGTTCTTGGGTTGCCTCAATTGAGTTTTGGATCTGGTTTGTGTTGAGTTTTATCGGTTTCAAATCGCTTCAATTGAAATGCATTTTTGACTGATTTGCTTGCTGACATTCAGCACTGAAAGTCTGGTGAAGCAAAAAGTTTAGCGGTTGCTGAAAGGGCGCTTTCTTTGTTGTTGATTCTGTAAGTGGTTTTCTTCGGCTAAGATCGCTGTGAAATTTAGGTTTTGGTCAGCATCGTTTTTGTACGTAACTTATTCAAATCTCTTCATTTCCACGGTGGTTTACTTTGAATTCACGGTAAAATTCACATAACAAGCAATTCAAGTGGATTCTCAACGCGTGGCAGTTTTACTATGCGTCAGGTAAAGTGCTTTACGGTGCAATGCAGTGACTTGGTCAGTGCGTTGTTCACCACTTAATTGAGCGTTATGCCACTAGTAGATAACAATAAATTCAACGTCATATTGGAGTAATAATGATTACATTTGCGCAAGCATTAGACGCGACAGTCAAGCCAAGTAGGCACGTGTTGCTAGGAAATGGTTTCTCTCAGGCTTGGAACTATGAAGTATTCAATTATAAATATCTGTTTGAGCAAGCAAACTTTGGTGCCCGTGATGAGGCAATTAAGTCAATATTCAACAAATTTGAGACTTATGACTTTGAGACGGTAATGTTCAATATGCTCGCTTCAGCAGATGTACTAGAGGCATACAATGGTGACCGAGAACTGATCGAGCAAATTCGTGGTGATACTGAAGTTTTAAAAGAATCGTTGATTCAAGCTATTACGGATTGCCATCCAAGTTTACCTAGCCGACTAACTGATGAAGAATATGAGCTAGCTCGACATTTTTTACATGAGTTTAAGAACATCTTTACTCTAAATTATGACTTACTTATGTATTGGGCTAGAAACAAATCTGAAATTGAGCCAGAGGCTTTCCGCACTGATGATGGGTTCAGGTGGCCTGAAACATGGACTCCTTATCGTGGAGATGTCAATCAACAAGTGTTCTTCTTACATGGCGCGTTGCACCTTTACGATACGGGTACTGTGATCAAAAAGCATGCATATAATAATGATGCAGAGAGCGGTATTGTTGAGCAAGTCCGAGCAAACTTAAGACAGAATAAATTTCCGCTATTCGTCTCTGAACCAACGTATTTCAAAAAGGCGGAAAAGATCAAACACAATCCATATCTGGATTATTGTTTTAGACAGTTACAATATCTAGAGGGATCGATGTTTATCTATGGTCATTCATTCGATGAATCAGATAAACACATCTTTGATGAACTTAAAAATAGTGGCATCGAGCGTTTTTATGTAAGTATCTTTGGTGATGAAAATTCAGAACAAAATCAACGCACGATAGCAAATGCTAGAACTTTTCTTGCGCCTAAAGAAGTCGTGCTATTTAGTGCAGCTAGTACCCCAATTTGGCGAGTGGCATAACAATCTGTTTAAGAGTGATTCGCAACGCTTGGCATTTTTGCTATGCGTTGCGTTTAGTGTTTAAGGTAGCTTGCGGCGGCTTTGGTATTACGTTGCTCACACCTTAACAGGGCGTTAAGCCTATATAAGCAGCATCAAGCTGGCTAGGAATAATAAGGATAAAAATGAAATTATCAGCATTGTTAATCGAAAACTTCAAAGGTATCAAGTCGGAAGTTAAAGTACTAATAGATAATGTGGTTATCTTAATCGGTCCAAATAACTGCCGAAAATCAACAGTGTTAGATGCTTATGAAGCCTACTTCTCTGTAGGGGCTCCACTTTCACTTGATTACTTCCATAATCAAAGCGACTCGTTGCCGATTTCTATCACAGGTGTCTTTACTGATATATCTTCTGATGATCTGGATAGTATTGGTCAAGAATGGCTAATTACTGCTGACCCAGAATTTGGTGATTGTGCAAAGTTTAAATTTGTTTGGTCTAAAGCTGATGAAAAAGCAAAGAAGTTCAGCTTTAGTAATAAAACTAATGCGTTTAAACCTGGTGGCGGTGGTGGTTGGAATACAATCCTTAGTAGCCGTCTCCCAATGCCTATACGAATCAACCCTACTGATAATACCGAAGCTCTCGAGCAGGTGGTAAAAGAATTAATCTCCAAAAATGCCGCAGCTAAGATAAAGCAAGATAAATCTAAAGTAGCCAAGATCATGGCTGAAATTGATGCACTTGCCAAAGAAGTCGAAACAGAGCTGTCTAGTGTGAAATTTCGTCAATTAGCACTAGCATCCAAACTGAAGTTGATAAGATGTTTAAAGGCATGAATGTTACCTTTGAAGCGGGGGTTGGTAAATTCGATCCAGAAAAAGCAATCAAAGAGGGTAGTCGGTTCATCTTCGAAAATAATGGAAGCTCAGCGCCGCTTGCAAATCAAGGTTCAGGTGTCCAGCGTTCATTTTTGTGGGCTGCAATAAAAACACTCAGCTCTCAAGGACTACTGAAAAAAGGTCGTACAGCTATCGCTGCCGACAAACCTAAAGTGTTGTTGATTGATGAACCAGAAATCAACATGCATCCTGCAGTTATTCGATCGGCATGTGAGGCAATTTATGCGTTAGCAGAGTTAGATGGATGGCAGGTAATATGTACAACGCACTCTCCAGTTTTTATTGATTTAACGAAAGATCATACGACTCTCATCAAGGTTTCAAACCTAGTTAATGATGTTTTGTACTACCAGACGGATAAATCAGCATTTTCACCAGATGAAAAAGACAACTTAAAGTTTTTGAATCGTTGTTGCCCAACAGTCAACGAGTTCTTCTTCTATGATACTGCTTTACTAGTGGAGGGAGACACAGAATATTTAGCGTATCAAGACCAGATAAAACGACATAATCTGGTTATGACACACTGTGTAATAAACTGTCGAGGTAAAGCAAACATCCCTACGTTTATCAAAATATTCGACCAATTCGGCGCAAACGCAGTGGCTATACACGATTTGGATACCAAGCTTAACAGCAATGGTAAGAAAAATGCTATGTGGACTATTAATGAAAAAATTAGACTTGCTGCTGACGCTACTAATGGTAGGGTTCAAACGCTAGTTCATGTACCAGACTTTGAGGGTGACTATTTAGATGAGTCACCACAAAAAGATAAGCCATATAATTTGTTCAAGCACATTACAGCCTCAGATTTTGAAAGTAACCCAAGATATGACAGGCTGCGCTCTTCCTTAATGGATATCGAATCTGGTTGTCATACTGGTCTGTATACTCAAGTCGTTGAACTAGAAGCGAAAATATAGGCTTAACAAACTGTTTAAGAGTGATTCGCAACGCGTGGCATTTTTACTATGCGTTGCGTTTAGTGTTTAAGGTGGTTTGCGGTGGCATCGGCATTGCGTTGCTCACACCTTAACAGGGCGTTAGGCAAGGTGAGTTTTTATCAGCTAAATCGAGTTGAAATTGAACGGTAAATTCCATGTTTTGTGGTTTAACTTAAGCAATAAATCGTCATCACATATTTGTTGTTTCTTGATCGCGTTGGGTTGCTTTTTGTTGTGAATTTAGCGGCTGAATAACCTTCAGCATCCAAACGTCCGCCGAGCATGCTACGCTCGTCACTTTTCTTCCAAATCGCTCAATTTGAGTTTTTTGTTTCTTTGCTGATTCAGCATTTTGGTTTATAAATGAATCGGTTAGTTTGTTTCAAGTCTACAAAAAAGCTCATTCTTTTGTTGTGAAAGTGTCGGTGTCAATTGGTTGGCCTAACAAACGGCTCAAGAGGGATTGCCAACGCGTGGTGGCTTTAGTACAAAATTGAAATTCAGTGTTTACAGTGTGTTTTTTGAGTTCGGCAATGCGTTGTCAACCCCTTAGCCGGGCGTTAAGCCTCTTCCTATAAAGTTGGAGTTACAATGATAAAAATAATTGGTGATTGGGGTGTTGAATCGTTGGCTCCAGTACAGGAAATAGCAACATTTACATACAAGATATTTGCTAATTTTGTTGGTCATGAATTGGACTGCGATATCCGTACCTATAATAATCCTCTACAGGGCTATCCTTTAGCTCATTACGACAAAGTTGATGGAGACTTTGTTATCACCCTATCGTGTGATTCTGGTGTGTATTGGGCTCAAGTTGCTTACCAATTAGCCCACGAAATCTGTCATTTGTACTCTAATCACAGTCAACAAAGAAATCATAAATTTAAATGGCTAGAAGAAAGCTTCTGTGAGGCAGCCTCTCTTGCTGTGTTGTCTTATATGGCTGAACATTGGACAGAGTTCACGTTAGGGAAAGCAACCCCTAGTTTTGCAGGCTCAATAGATGATTATGTGCAAAACCTGAGAGCTAAGGCGACTCAGACTTTTAAAACCAGTAAAGAGTTTACTGATTGGTTATCGTCTAATATGGAGTTACTTGAAGCTAGCTCTACAAATCGTGAATTAAATCGTATAGTTGCATTTTATTTATATGATGAAGTGCTGAGCACAGAACCTTCAGCATGGGCAATTGTAGAGACACTAAATACCTGGGACTGCGGCTCGGACAGTAATTTTGACGAGTTCAATTCTTCTTGGAGAGCAAAGTGTGAAGAATTTTCTCAAAAACTCGACTGTGTTGACTTGTTAGCTACCCAGGCTTAACAAACAATTTAAGAGTGATTCAGCACGCTTGGCATTTTTGGCTTGAGTTAAGTTCAGTGTTTACGGCGGTTAAATTGAGTATCGTGGGTGCGTGCTTCACACCTTAATTGGGCGTTATGTAAAGCGGGTAAAATTGGCAGTATTCTGTTTTTGCGATCTCTTAAGCCATCGTTCCGTATCGTCGGCAAAATCTGCTCTTTCTGTCTCGATTCTTTGCTAATTTAGCCGTAAAACATGCCAAGATTCGTGAGTTGCCTCATTCAGCTGTAAAGTCGGTGCGAGGTTAGTTTTTCAGGTGTAAAGTGTGGAAAGTGCAAGGCAAACGAGAATCAGTGCTTTCTGATGGTTTCTTTCGTTGAATTTCCCCTGGCTTAAAAGCATTTTTAGGCGCTGATAATCAGTATTCAGCGTTTGTTGCGGCTTGGTTTGTAACATTGCTGACTTCGCAAATTCGTGAACACGGTTGGGTTCTTTTTTTTGTCTATTTCTTCAGTAGTACAGGCTTGGTTTTTCGTGGTAACTTTGGTTTATGTGGTTGAATTTACATAACAAAGCATTTAAGACGGATTCGCAACGCTTGGTGTTTTTTGTGTAAATTCAGTTTTTGTGATTTAAGTGGTTTGTCGAGACATTGGTGTTTAGCGTCGCTCACCACTTAATGCGGCGTTAGGCTATTAGGAGTTAGAGTTGGAAGAATTAATAAACTTTGTATTTGGTGCTACTGGCGGAGGAGCTATAGTTTGGCTTTTTCGAAATTGGATTTCCGAACGTCTAAAGCAGTCAATTTCTTTTGAATATTCAGAGAAACTTGCAGACCATAAAAATGAATTGAGCAAGAAAATCATCGAAATTCAACATGATAATCAAATAAATCAACTGAGAACGTCTCTATTCTTTGATCATCAAAGGGAAGCGTTTACAGAAATTTTAACTAAAATCTATGAGCTTAAAGAGGATTGGTTTGAGGACTATGACCCCGGATACGGTTTAGATAAGCATATATCACCTTCGTTATACAATGAACTCCAATCCTTAATAGCAAAACATCAAATATTTTTAGATGATGAAGCTTTATTTGTAATTGATTTGCTACTATCCGCATATGCTAAATCCTTTTCTTACAATGATGGAATGTCTGAAGAATATGAAGGCGATATTAGTGGAGCCTATCGTGAAGTGTCTTTTCTAACGCCGAATCTACAGTCACTATTAAGACAAAAAATTGGTGTGTCAGATGAAAATCAAAGCTTGGTAGAATGCTCTCTTTTTTGTTCAATGAAAATATTAAACGGTTATAATTTCCCTAAAATTGGACTTCCTGTTGAAGGTGTCTTAAATATCAACTCATTTAATCAGCAACCTGTTGATTGGGTTCGAATGGCAAAAGATAATATACCTGAGTTGACAAAAAAGCTGGAAGAACTATCCGAATATTTGTCTCAAGATGGCTTCTTTCATGAAGTGAATACTCAAGTTAGGTTTTGTATTGGTGTCATCGGTGAGAAATAGCCTAACAAACAATTTAAGAGTGACTCCCAACGCTTGCCGATTTCACTCCGATTTGAAATTTGTGTTTACGGTGTAATGGTTTAGCTTGGGTGTTATAGCGTTGTCGCACCTTAATTGGGCGTTATATGGCAATCAGAGTTAGGAGTCTTTTTGATAACTGAACGAATAAAGTTTTGGGCTTTGGCTTATTTTGCCAAAAATTCTTGTCCAAGCCTGTTCTCGCTTTCTAGCGAAGCTGCAAAAAACAATGATTTTTATGAGACCAATGTATATTTTCCTAAAGGTGCGGCAGAACAGTTAAATTCAATGTCCAACGAAAGAGTGGGGAGCCAGAGATTACTATATAGATTTATCCCTCTAAAAAATGGACTGCAAGCTAACAAATTGATTAAGGGCTACAGGTTCTTAGAAGACAACCAGAAAACTGAATGTTATGTATCAGAAGCTGCACTAAAGCATGCGCGTATTGACGTTACATATTACTTAGGCTTTTGGAGAGACGAAAATACTCACTGTACACCAGCTAAGCTTGTGCAAATGGTATTATGGCGCAAATGGCGCCTAGTGTACTTGGGCATTTTCTTTTCAAAGGCTCGTCAAAAGTTTCGTTCTTGGCGCATTTCCAAAAGACTGCGTACACCCTTGCGCTCTAAGTACGAAATATACGAGAGCTTAATGTCTAGTGATAAATTTTTAACCCAAGGGACGTTTACTAAAAGTGATTTAGTTGAGCTGATTTTGGGTCAAAAAAGCATATTCGACTATGAGCTTCACAGGAAATTTTCACAATCGCTTGATTGGATCTTGGAAGCATGTGTAGAGGATGGAGAAATTATCAGAGTCAGCCATGCTAATGAGTCTAACCCTCTGTACAAAATGAAAGGTAAAGGCATTCATTACTTTACTCAGACCAAAGAAAATATACGAAACGAAGAGCATCAAAAAGAGATTCAAAAGACACAAGTTAGTATCCAGAATAGGATGTTGTTGTTAACTTTTTTACTTGTCATCGCAACGTTTATGACAGCGGTCGACAAGTTTGATGCAACCGTAGAAGTTATTTATAAGTTAACCAACTGGTTAACTAAAATATTGTCTTTTGGGTAGCCATATAACAAACGGTTCAAGAGGGACTGCCAACGCGTGGCGATTTTTGTTCAAATCAACATGTGTGATTACGGTTGTTATTTTAGGTTCAGTGTTTTGCGTTGTCAGCCCCTTAACCGGGCGTTAGCTGGGGTTAAGAAAAACGGTGAATTTAGGGTGGAAAGGCTTTCGGTTTTCTAGCTACACACCAGACAAATCTCAGCTTTTCAACTATCTCGCCAGTGGCACTTTTCGGGAAGTGTTTGAACTTAACGAAGTCTGCTTACGGGAAGTGTTGTGTTTGTTAAGTTCATTGGCGCAGCTTCTTTGTTGTTGAAATTCATGAATGCTTAAATTCATTTCGTGTGCTCTGTCGTTGGTTTTTTCGATAGAATTCTTTGCAAATTACCATGCTTAGGAATGGTGATTTTCTCGGTCATTTCTTCTTTGCCAAGCGCATTTCGTGGATTAGGTTTTAATTTCACAGCTGTCCGTTTTACTTTGCCGTTTGAAAGCAATAATGTGTTTCAGATTAGGCATTTTGGCGTAATTTGCTAGCGAAAGTGCAGCAGCTAACTAGGCGTTTAAGACGGATTCCCAACGCTTGGGAGTTTCGATTCTAGGTTGAGTTTTGTGTTTAAGGTGCAATGGTTTAGGATTGTGGTCGCGTTGCTCACCACTTAACGCGGCGTTAGGCAAGGTGAGTTTTTATCAGCTAAATCGAGTTGAAATTGAGCAGTGAATTCTATGTTTTGTGGCTTAACTTAAGCAATAAATCGTCATCACATATTTGCTGTTTCTTGATCGCGTTGGGTTGTTTATCGCTGTGAATTCATCGGCAAAATAACCTTCAGCATCCAAACGTCCGCCGAGCATGCTACGCTCGTCACTTTTCTTCCAAATCGCTCAATTTGAGTTTTTTTGGTTTCTTTGCTGATTCAGCATTTTGGTTTATAAATGAATCGGTTAGTTAGTTTTAAGTTTGCAAAAAAGCCTGTTCTTTGTTTTTGAAAGTATCATTGTCAATCGGTTGGCCTAACAAACGGCTCAAGAGGGATTGCCAACGCGTGGCGGCTTTAGCGCAAAATTGAAGTTCAGTGTTTAAGTGTGTTTTTTGAGTTCGGCGGTGCGTTGTCAACCCCTTAGCCGGGCGTTAGCTGTTTTTAGTCAAATCAAGCAAGGATGTACATGGAATATAAACTAGATATTGAACCGTCAGATAGCGATATCAATGAAGTTCGTGGTGGTTTAATCAAACATAATACGCCATTCTTGGAAGGCATTTCGAAGTCTCAGGTTGGCTATTATGCGCTGAGAGACGAGAAGAAAGTTGGTGGTATTATTGCTGACCTTTGGGGTAATTGGTTGCTTATTAAATTCCTTTGGGTTGATGATTCAGTACGTGGTAAGCAAGTGGGTAGTGAGTTGATCAAATTGTTAGAGGGGTATGCCGTATCTAAAGGTTGTAAGTCCGCCCTTGTCGATACTCTTAGCTTTCAAGCGAAGCCTTTCTACGAAAAGCAAGGCTACAAGTGTCAAATGGTACTGGACAACTATCCAATGGATTCGTCGCTTTCATTTTTGACTAAAACACTCGTGGAAGAATAAACAGCTAACAAACGCTTTAAGACGGATTCGCAACGCGTGGGATTTTTGCCATGCGTTGATTTTAGTGATTAAGGTGGTGTGCGGAAGCATCGGCATTGCGTTGCTCACCACTTAAGCGGGCGTTATGCAACTCAGGTTAATTTAGGGGCTCAACCTTTTGGGATTTCTCCGGCTATTCGTTTTGTGTTGTCGGCAAATGAACTTTTTCACCCTCAGATTCGTGGTTAACTCAAACCGTAAAACAGACAAGATTCTTGGTTTGCCTCAATCATTTTTAGCGTTGGCTTGCTGCCAATTCAGCGGGCGCAAAGTGTGGAAAGGACAATGTTATCGAGCATTTTGTACTTGCTGAAGTTTTCGCTCGTTGAGTTTTCCTAACATAAAAGCTTGGTTTGTTGCTGAAAGGTGGACTTTGTTTTGGTAGCTCATTTATCACGGCTCTTGCTTGGGTTGATTCTTGAATCACTCAACTATTGCAATTGTGGCTTTTGGTCGTGTAAGTTAAGTTTATCTTATTGAATTTGCATAACAAACGGCTCAAGAGGGATTGCCAACGCGTGGCGGCTTTAGTTCAAAACTGAAGTTGAGTGTTTACAGTGCGTTTTTTAAGTTCGGTGGTGCGTTGTCAACCCCTTAGCCGGGCGTTAGTTGAAAAGGAATGAGAATGAACGACGGTTTTATCCGCCAAAGAAGAAACTTGTACACAATAAGTGGAGTGCTACTTTTTTGTTTTATGGCACAAGTTCAGATATCACAACTCAGCATTGTTGGAATTAGTTTCAGTGGGTTTAAGAAGCCAGAAATAACTTACATGTTCTTATGGGGTATGTGGGGGTATTTCTTCTATCGTTTTATGGTTTATTTCATCGAACATGAACTCAAGACGTTTGTCGGGATTTGGCGCAGGGAGGTGGAACGATACTCAAATGTATATTTACGTGAGCTAGCAAGTTCAAATGCGAGTGGTAGGTTTTTGGTAAGCCAAAGTGATTACTACTCAATGAAGCGAAATAATTGGGTTTTGAATTATCAAGAAGAGCATTTAGACGATCAGTATGGAGACCAATTTGTTAAAAATAAAACCGTGCAGGTTCTCCGGAGGAGCATCTTCAAATATCAGGTTGTTGGTGTATTGCGCCTTATTCTTTTGACAACAGTGGTTACGGATTATTTCTTTCCTTTGATTACTGGTTTACTTGTTTTTACTTATGCTGGCTTCGGGATGTGGGAAGGCTCTTTACTACACATTTTCAACTAACAAACGCTTTAAGACGGATTCGCAACGCGTGGAATGTTTACCATGCGTTAAGTTTAGTGATTTAGGTGGTGTGCGGAAGCATCTGTATTGCGTTGCTCACCACTTAAGCGGGCGTTAGGCAAAGTGAGTTTTTATCAGCTAAATCGAGTTGGAATTGAACGGTAAACTCCATGTTTTGTGGCTTAACTTAAGCAATAAATAATCATCACATATTTGTTGTTTCTTGATCGTGTTGGGTTGTTTATCGTTGTAAATTCAGCGGCAAAATAACCTTCAGCATCCAAACGTCCGCCGAGCATGCTACGCTCGTCACTTTTCTTCCAAATCGCTCAATTTGAGTTTTTTTGTTTCTTTGCTGATTTAGCATTTTGATTTATAAATAAATCGGTTAGTTTGTTTTAAGTTTGTAAAAATCCCTGTTCTTTGGTTTTGAAAGTGTCGTTGTCAATCTGTTGGCCTAACAAACGGCTCAAGAGGGATTGCCAACGCGTGGCGACTTTAGTGCAAAATTGAAATTCAGTGTTTACAGTGTGTTTTTTGGGTGCGGCGGCGCGTTGTCAACCCCTTAGCCGGGCGTTAGCACTCAAGAGGGAGTTATGAGTAAATTTTTAAATTCGGTTGCCTTGTTACCAATGCTCGGTTTCATTTTTACTATGATTTATAGCTTTATTGCAAAGGAAGAAGTTTATACAAATTATCACTGGTTTGTTGTTGCCTTGGTTTCACTCCAAGCTTCCGCTGAGCGTCTTAAAAATGTAAATTCAGTAAGCACAATGATTTTTGTTTCTAGTATTGTTGCAAATATATTATTACTTGTAGCAGCTGGGTTTGATTTAAAAATAACTCCAACTACTTTTGTACTGTTTTTAGGTTATTTAAGTGTTGGCTTTTTAGTTGTAATGGGTAATTTGGCTGTGAATTGGTATAAGCAATTGAGTGCTAACAAGGCCTTAAAGTCGGATTCGTAACAGTTGGCTCGGTTCCGCTTCGCTTCACATTGTAGCCAACAATTACTTACCGCTTAAGGCGGCGTTAGGCAAAGTGAGTTTTTATCAGCTAAATCGAGTTGGAATTGAACGGTAAATTCCATGTTTTCTGGCTTAAGTTAAGCAATAAATAGTCATCACATATTTGTTGTTTATTGATCGCGTTGGGTTGTTTATCGTTGTGAGTTTAGCGGCAAAATAACCTTCAGCATCCAAACGTCCGCCGAGCATGCTACGCTCATCACTTTTCTTCCAAATCGCTCAATTTTAGTTTTTTGTTTCTTTGCTGATTTAGGGTTTTGGTTTATAAATGAATCGGTTAGTTGGTTTTAAGTTTGTAAAAAAGCCCTGTTCTTTGGTTTTAAAAGTGTTGGTGTCAATTGGTTAGCCTAACAAACGGCTCAAGAGGGATTGTCAACGCGTGGTGGCTTTAGTACAAAATTGAAGTTCAGTGTTTACGGTGTGTTTTTTGAGTTCGGTGGTGCGTTGTCAACCCCTTAGCCGGGCGTTATGTACTTTCTCGAAAATTAACCTAGCCAACGTATGAAATTAGGTCGTAAACTTAGCTTAATTAAAGGGTTAGGTGGTAGATATGGCATTTTCAGAAATTGAGCAACAGTGTTACAGAAAGGCAGTGGAGAAGTACCTTGATTCTTGTCGACCGCCAGAAGAGATCCGCAATCAACTTGATATTGGGTATCGGTTAGAGGGGCAGGTCATCGAAATCTTCGAGATACGTCCTAAGTGGAATGATCCATCCGAAGAAATGGAGTGCCCAGTAGCCAAAGTCAAATATTATAAGTCGCGTGACGCGTGGAAAATTTACTGGATGAAATCCGACCAAAAATGGCATTCGTATGAGCCAATCCCAGAGATTCAACTTCTAGAAGCTTTCTTGGAAATACTAGAAGACGATACTTATGGGTGTTTCTGGGGATAGAACCAACCACGTACATAACAAACGCTTCAAGAGGGACAGCCAACGCGTGGCATTTTTACTATGCGTTGGCTTTTGTGGTTACGGTGTTATGCGGTAAGTTGGTAGTAGCGTTGTCTGCCCCTTAAGCGGGCGTTATGTGTAATCGAGAGTTCAGGGAAAGAATGAAAGT
Source organism: Vibrio sp. B1-2 (assembly GCF_963888445.1). Taxonomy (NCBI): domain Bacteria; kingdom Pseudomonadati; phylum Pseudomonadota; class Gammaproteobacteria; order Vibrionales; family Vibrionaceae; genus Vibrio; species Vibrio sp. B1-2. Next base: position 29,605 of record NZ_CAWPJH010000042.1, on the reverse strand, counting down.
ACTTATATCAGGATCCAATGGGTATATTGGTAGCCACGTGACTAAGATGTTTGTCGAAAGTGGCTTTGAGGTTTCAACTTACAGCAGGTTTAGTGGTGTCTTACCTCCTGCTCGGAAGCTTACCAAGGTGCCATCAGATTTCTCTGGTTACTTTGATATCGTTATAAATTGTGCTCGCCCACATTGGTCAGAATTTTCGCCGGATGAAATAGCTGATATAGAGTCCAAGCTGTTAACGCAGTTGGATAGACTAGCGGCTGAAGGTGCGACAAAAATCCACACATCGGGCGTTTGGCTATTTGGCAATGCGTCTAACAATGACCTCAAAGAATTTAGGCTTAAGCCTCTAGCCGCGGTGGAACCGGACACAGTTACAATAGGTTGCGCTATCAAAAAGAAGTGGCATGTCGTTTACTGTCCTAGTTTGGTTTATGGTGGTAAAAGCTGTCAGCTAAAGCGAATTGTAGACTCCTTATCTGACCAAACTCTCCAAGTAGCGATACCATCTCAAGGTTACAATCAATATATCCATGTTAATGACATCGCTCGATTTTATTTGGCACTGGTTCAAGGTAAACGTCCGGCTACACAACATTTTATTGCTGAGACTGAGGGGTATAGTCCCGAAGCGCTTTCTCAGTTGCTACTAGACTTTCAAGTCGTAAAGCGGGTTCGCAAGAGCAGTTGGAGTGACTTTGAGAAATGCTATGGACCTTCGGCAGTCGAAATTGAAAAGCTAAATCTTAACCTTCCAATTAGTCCTTTGTTTGAATCGATAGAGTCATTAAAGAAGTACATAGAAAATTACACATAACAAACAATTTAAGAGGGATTCCCAACGCTTGGCATTTTTGCTTCTACTTCAATTTTAGTGGTTACGGTACATGCGTTAGGTTGGGTGGTAGCGTTGCTCACCCCTTAATTGGGCGTTAGGCATGAGGAGGAAGATTTTGCCAAAGAAATATAAAACTAAATTGTCATTTTCGACAGCTCTAAATAAGCTCCAACAATTTCTTGATAGAGTTGAATATTGGAATGCTAACTACTCAAAATATTATCGTGTTTCAGATGTGGTTTTATTGGGAAGTCTAGCGCGCAGTGAGTCAAAAGTAGGAGATCTTGACCTTTGTGTAAATATTGAGCGCGTACAAGCTTTCAGCCCCTCAGAAAAGAAAGAAGAATATAGTGAGTGGCGTAGTAGCACTCTTGGCTATGCTCATCCAAGTAACTACGGTGACGAGCTATACATGTTTCAAACCGATGTCATTCGTTTTATCAAAGCTGGGGACGGTAGGTTCGATGTATTGCAGTGGCATGAGCTTCCAAGTTTAAGTTTAACCTTAGATCCCCTTACTAAGCTCGTTAGTAAAGGGGAACTCCAATATAGCAATGCAAGAGAAGCTGTCGCGAATGCTACTTGTTTATCAGGCGAAGAAATAAATTCAACAATTGAAAAAGGTGCACTAAGTCGTAAAGACTATGAAATCAGCGTCTATTGTAATGCATTAAGCAAGTACCCTGAACATGTACGTGACGCAATTCTTGAGCGAGATAAGTGCCATGATGAATATTATGCACATATTGGAAATCATGCCTAACAAACGGCTCAAGAGGGATTGCCAACGCGTGGCGGCTTTAGTGCAAAATTGAAGTTCAGTGTTTAAGTGTGTTTTTTGAGTTCGGCGGTGCGTTGTCAACCCCTTAGCCGGGCGTTATGCAACTCAGGTAAATTTAGGGCTCAATCTTTTGGGATTTCTCCGGCCATTCGTTTGGTATTGTCGGCAAATGAGCTTTTTGACCTTAAAATTCGTGGTTCACTCAAGCCGTAAAACAGACAAGGTTCTTTGTTTGCCTCAATCAGTTTTAACGTTGGCGCGTTGCGAATTTTGTGGGCGTAAAGTGTGGAAAGGGCAAGTTTATCGAGCATTTTGTACTTGCTGAAAGCCTTGCTTGTTGAGTTTGTCTGATTCAAAAGCTTGGTTTGTTGCTGAAAGGTGAACTTTGTTTTGGCAGCTTATTTATCATGGCTCTGGCTTGGGTTGGTTCTTGAATCACTCAACCATTGCAATTGTGGCTTTTGGTCGTGTAAAGTCAGTTTATGTCATTGAATTTGCATAACAAACGGCTCAAGAGGGATTGCCAACGCGTGGCGACTTTAGTGCAAAATTGCAGTTCAGTGTTTAAGTGTGTTTTTTAAGTTCGGCGGTGCGTTGTCAACCCCTTAGCCGGGCGTTATGTTTACAAAAGCAAAACGGCTATCTTGAGGAAAAGATTGGGGATTTCTCCTGCTTTTTAGCTTTATCGATTTTCAGCAATTTGAGTTCAACTATCCAAAATTCTTTGTTATCTCTGGCATCGCGCGAACTAAGTTCGTGGGTTGCTTCATTACAGGACTGTGGAAATATCGTTTGAAGGTTTTACTGGTTCAAAGGCGCTTTGATTAGATGGCTTAGGATTAGCAAAATCACGAGCTTTAAGTTGATCGCATTTGTCGGTCAAGTTAGCTTAAAGACTTGGTAATGGTTTTGAGCAATGCCGTAAAATCGGCGGTTCTTTGTCATGGAAGTTTTCTTAAACCGTAATCATAACAAGGCATTAAAGTGGGATTTGGCCCGCGTGGCTTTTTTGGTTTGCGTTAAGTTTCGTGATTAAGGTGTAATGCAGAAACATTGTATTGCGGGCCTGCACCCCTTAACGCAGCGTTATGTAAATGGTGGAAAATGAAAGAGATTTCGAAAGAAGTAATAGTTGGCTTAGTCATATCAGCAGCTTTGGGCATTGCTGCGTTTTTTAAGGATGCCATCATTGGCTCACTTATTACACCAACTGTAATAGCCCAAATAAAAGAACAAGGACATCTCAGTGAAGATTTGAGGCTGGGACAATACGTTGTAACCACAGAGAAATCCTTTAACTCAAATCATGTTGTTAACGCCGAAGTCCTACTTAAGCTTAAAGCTCAAGAATACGTATTGAGCTCTCAGTTAGAAGAGTTCGAGAATGAAGTTGGCATACGAGCTGCCGCCAGCGAGAATCGAAACCAAAGTTTAATAACTAAACAATCAGAGAAGCTCGCCCTTATAAAAGCTCAACAAGAGCGTATTGTTAAGTCAATCGAGTTGCTAAATGCCAAGCTGGAACGTAAGTTATCGGTCAAAATCTATTATCACTCAGACCCGCAGTTCAAAGGTAAAATTAGACTGAACTCAAATAACTTCCTTATTTCGCAATTGATAACCAATGGTGAGGAATATGAAGTCATTTCTGGGCGCAATAGTTATGAGTATACAGTAGTCCTAGAGCCACTGACGATTGAGAGCAAATCCACATATGACGCAGTAGCAAACTTGTATATAGGTGACCATAATCAACTATTTACTAATGCTAGAAGTACGGGTGTTGGAACGGCAATCATTCAACTTTAGAATTTACATAACAAGCAATTTAAGAGGGATTCTCAACGCTTGGCACTTTTGCTTCTACTTCAGTTTTAGTGTTTATGGCACAATGCTTTAGGTTTGGGTGGGGGCGTTGTTCACCCCTTAATTGGGCGTTAGGTTTACGAAGAGAAAAGCGTAATTATTGGGGAAAAGATTTGGGGATTTCTCTAGCCATTCGTTTACGGATGTCAGCAAATCAGCTTCGTCTGCCCAAATCATCGAGTTTCTTCAGCGGTTTCTCATGTCAAAATTCGTGGGTTGCTTCATTGAAAAATGAAGCAGGTTGGTTGAATGTTTCACTGGCTCAAAAGCGCTTTGGTTTTCTCAATTGAATGAATAAGTTACTTGTTTTAAGTTCATCACATTTGGCTGTGAAAATGAGTAAAAGGCTTGGGTTGTATTTATCACAATGCGTTAATCTAGTGATTCTTTGCCAAGCAAGAAAATGCGAAATAGTAATACCTAACAAAAAATTCAAGCCTGACTACCAACGCGTGGCTTTATTAGTTCCAATGAGTTTTGTGTTTACGGTGCATTACTGAAAGTAACATTGTGCGTTGGTAGCAGCTTAATTTGGCGTTAGCAAGTGCCTTCAGCTACAGTTGAATAGCCATCAGTTTGTTATATAGTTTATTACTTTCTTCTTGAGTGCCATTAGTCAGAGTATATAAAACTCTTTGTGTTAGAGTTAAGGCATCTCGCAATGGTTTTGGTAAATCTTCTGGTAAAAAGGACTTTTTAATAAATCCTGGTTTTACTGGCGCCAAACCAGTTCGAACTAAGCAATCAATTTTTCCATTGCTTTTATACATTATGGAGAATTCATTAATTTGTTCATCGACATTTAAAAATTCAAACATATAGTCATATAGTTCATTAAACCGATAAACTTCTGTTCCTTTGACACACCCTGTAGTTTTAGGTAACGAATATCTGCCAAAATACAATCCAACTCGATCGTTTTTGATAATCGCTCTGATTGAGCACGATCGTTCAATAAAAGTTTTGCTCTTTAGCTCAGATAATGTGAAGTTAGGTCTAACATGAGGTTCCTGTGTTTTTTTTCGGATTTGTTGTCTTTTATTGATAAATATATTTTCCTTCAGTTCTGAGTAAGGGGTACTCTTCGTAAAGTAGATGTATCTTTCTTCCCAAGCGCAGGTTCCACACGGATCGGCCATCGCTCTAAAATTTATTGAATTATCAGGTTGAACTATCGCTTTATAACATTTATCACAAGGTTTGAATGTTGACAAAATCTCATCTTGTTCAATAAAAAATCGACGAATCCTAGGGAGTGTGATTTTTAACCCTCGGACCCATGTACTTCTTTCGGTATTAACAGTAGCAAGTTGGTCACTATCAGGGGATCGTTTATTTTTATATGCTTTAACTATTAACATTGGTGCTAACCAAGCACAGTTAAACTTCCCGCTTCCTTTGTGAAACTTAATTATTACCAAGTAATCCGATGTATTATACTGAGATGGAGACATTGAAACTTTTTCTACTAAAGTGCTCTTAATTTCAATATAATTTCCTTTGAAATCAACATCAAACCCGTTATTGTTAACAGGCAGTTCATTGTCAGGAATGAGTAACTCTATTAATGCTTCACCAGCAGCTCCAATTACAGTTGAATACTCATGAAATTGGGGAATTAAGTTAGGTTCAATACTAGATGCGTAAAGAGTTTTCGCTATTTCTTTATACGCATGAGCTAAATTTAATTCATTAAGGAGTTTGTGTCCTTCCTTAATTTCTGAAAATCTATTGGTAAGCTTGTATGTTTCTAAAATATAATCATCCCATATCTTTGGTGATTTATTTTTTTTAAGAATCTCGAAAGGTATTTCTTGATAATTCATAATACGCCACTGAATAGTTTGTTCTTCTCTATTAACATTAACACGTTTGCTTTTCTAGAGGAATAAGCACTTTTCGACACTTTGCAATAGCACTGTGCTAACAAGCTAATCAACTGGACGCATAACGGTTGTCATTGTTTTTGCAAAAGAAAAACATGGCAAAAACAACACCAACCTACGCGCCAGTTATTAGGGCGTTAGGCAAAGTGAGTTTTTATCAGCTAAATCGAGTTTGAATTGAACGGTAAATTCCATGTTTTGTGCCTAAACTTAAGCAATAAATAATCATCACATATTTGCTGTTTCTTGATCGCGTTGGGTTACTTATCGTTGTGAATTTAGCGGCAAAATAACCTTCAACATCCAAACGTCCGCCGAGCATGCTACGCTCGTCACTTTTCTTCAAAACCGCTCAGTTTTAGTTTTTTGGTTTCTTTGCTGAATTAGGGTTTTGGTTTATAAATGAATCGGTTAGTTTGTTTTAAGTTTGTAAAAAAGCCCTGTTCTTTGGTTTTGAAAGTATTGTTGTCAATCGGTTGGCCTAACAAACGGCTCAAGAGGGATTGTCAACGCGTGGCGGCTTTAGTACAAAATTGAAGTTCAGTGTTTACGGTGTGTTTTTTAAGTTCGGCAGTGCGTTGTCAACCCCTTAGCCGGGCGTTATGTGTTTGATGAGTTTTTAAGGTCAAAGCTACGATTTCATTGAGAATTCGTTCCGTGTTTTCGGCAAGTTGGCTTGGTCGAAATGGATTCTTGAACAATCTGAGATTGATCATTTTCAAGGTTCTTGGGTTGCCTCAATTAAGTTTTGGATCTGGTTTGTGTTGAGTTTCGTCAGTTTCAAATCGCTTAAATTGAAATGCTTTTTTGACTGATTCACTTGCTGAAGTTCAGCTCTGAAAGCCTGGTGAAGCAAAAGGTTTTGTTGTGGCTGAAAGGGTGCTTTCTTTGTTGTTGATTCTGTAAGTGGCTTTCTTCGGCTAAGATCGCTGTGAAATTTAGGTTTTGGTAAGGATTGGTTTTTCACGTAACTTATTCAAATCTCTTCATTTCTACGGTGGTTTACTTTGAATTCATAGCTAAATTCACATAACAAGCAATTCAAGTGGATTCTCAACGCGTGGCAGTTTTACTATGCGTCAGGTAAAGTGTTTTACGGTGCAATGCAGCGGCTTGGCCAGTGCGTTGTTCACCACTTAATTGGGCGTTATGTGAATGGGGGAAAATAATGTCTTCAGTTCCAGAATCAAAAGATGAGTTGCTCACAGCTATAAATTCTATATTCCCGAAACTTATGGACGATTATCTGAGTGTTCCTGCATCAATGGCACGTAAGTGTGAAATTGAAGGTAACTTAAAAGGAACACAAATTAGCGTTTGTGACACTGTCGCTTATCTTGTTGGTTGGGGAAACTTGGTCTTGAAATGGCACAGTTTGAAGTCACAAGGTTTGCCAGTCGATTTTCCTGACACGGGTTATAAGTGGAATCAGCTTGGATTGTTGGCGGTCAGTTTTCACGATCAGTACCGTGATTGGCAATACGAGGACTTACTTAAGGAGTTAGACTCAACAATAAACAAGCTGATCTTGTTAGTCGCAAGTTTAAGCAATGAAGAATTGTATGAAACGACGTGGTATGAACAATGGACATTTGGTCGAATGATCCAGTTCAACACGTCATCACCAATGAAGAATATGCGAGCCAAAGTTAGGCGCTTTAACAAAAACAACAGGCTTCGGTAGGTAATTCACATAACAAACGGCTCAAGAGGGATTGCCAACGCGTGGCGGCTTTAGTACAAAATTGAAGTTCAGGGTTTACGGTGTGTTTTTTAAGTTCGGTGGTGCGTTGTCAACCCCTTAGCCGGGCGTTATACGCCAATCAAATATTGAGCATCAAAAAGGACTTAGCGTGGAAGAAATTAAGGGAATAATCGACTTTATGATAGAGGTCGAGAAGCTTAAATCGATAGAACGACAAACTAAACCTGTAGGGTTAGATAGATATGAGAACTCAGCAGAACATAGCTGGCATGTTTGCCTGGGTGCTCTTTTACTCAAAGATTTTGCTAATGAACCAGTTGATATTGTTCGTGTCATGAAAATGCTACTCATCCATGACTTGGCTGAAATTGAGGCAGGTGATACGGTTATTTACTCTGCTGAAACAGAAGAAAACAAACAACTAGAAAGGTCATGCATACAGAAGTTATTTCAACTTTTACCAGAAGCAAGCCGAGAAGAGTTTTCTAATCTTTGGGACGAGTTTGAAGAAGGTGTAAGCCCCGAAGCAAGCTTTGCTAAGGCAATCGACCGAGTTCCACCTTTACTTCACAACATTCATGGTGAAGGTCATGGCTGGAAAAAACACAATATATCCAAAGAAAAAGTTTTTGCTTTTAATGGCGAACGCATTTCCAAAGGTAGTAATTTGTTGTGGCGAGAAGTCGAGTCTAGGCTCAATGACGCAGTTCAATCGGGTGTACTGAAATAGGCGTATAACAAACGCCTCAAGAGGGACTGTCAACGCGTGGCGTTTCCAGTCCCATTGAGCCGCGGTGGTTTCGGCTGTTGTGTTTGAGTTTTGTGGTAATGCGTTGCCAGCCCCTTAGGCGGGCGTTAGGCAAGGTGAGTTTTTATCAGCTAAATCGAGTTGAAATTGAGCAGTAAATTCCATGTTTTGTGGCTTAACTTAAGCAATAAATAATCATCACATATTTGCTGTTTCTTGATCGCGTTGGGTTGTTTATCACTGTGAATTCATCGGCAAAATAACCTTCAGCATCCAAACGTCCGCCGAGTATGCTACGCTCGTCACTTTTCTTCCAAATCGCTCAATTTGAGTTTTTTTGGTTTCTTTGCTGATTTAGGGTTTTGGTTTATAAATTAATGGGTTAGTTTGTTTTAAGTTTACAAAAAAGCTCGTTCTTTGGTTGTAAAAGTGTCGGTGTCAATTGGTTGGCCTAACAAACGGCTCAAGAGGGATTGTCAACGCGTGGCGGCTTTAGTACAAAATTGAAGCTCAGTGTTTACAGTGTGTTTTTTGAGTTCGGTTATGCGTTGTCAACCCCTTAGCCGGGCGTTAACTGTATCGAGGAGTAAGATGGTAATTTCACAAAATGTAATTTGCGCTATATGTGCTAGCGAGTATTTCGTTCGAATAGGAGTCGGTTATGACTCATATCAAAAACATAGCTTTGACTGCTTAGAGTGCTTGCAACCAATTGGAGTGGCTGTCAGAGCCAAGGCACCAAATGCACATATAGAAGTCGTCGAAAATTGTACATTTGTAGACATCGACGATTCTAAAACTGTGATTAACCTACACCCAAACTGCTGTTTTCCTGTCGATAAATATCATGAACGTATGAGTTTCCCTTCGCTTCAGGCGGTAAACTTAATTGCTCGTCATGTTCGTGCTGTTCCGGGAAAATTTCAAGATATTGCAACTCAGTTTGACATTCCGAATGCAGCTAATCTTTGGAATAAAGTTAAAGCGATTGTAAATCTTTCTGAGAGCGAGGGGAAAGAAAAGCATATTGACAAACTAATCGTGGGTTACAATAAAGAGCGGAAAAAACACAAGTTTGGTGGCTGTGAATGTAAAAGTGCCAATGATGTTCTAAACGAATTTTTCGACTCTCTTTATTACCCAAGAGTAAATGATATTTCAAAACCTATTTTGGGCATAATTGATAGTCTATTTGAACAAGGTAAGTTAGATGATTTTTATAAGTACTACAGTGATAACCTTAAGAAAGAAAATCAAAACCGTTACATTTCTACCCTAACTAGTTTCTTTCGATATCGGGACATTTTAGGGCAACTTGTTGATAGAGCTAGAATTTGGAACGAAGACGTTGACGATATGATGGTTGGTTCAAAGAACTTTGATGAAATTAAGCTTTATTATGGTGAAGTGTATGAGGCTCTAACCAGTAACTTTACTGTGTTTGCGTGCCTTAATAATTTACATGCTGATCGGCAGTTTGATGAATTCAAGCAAATGACTTTAGCCAAGTATATAAAAGATGTCGAAAAGGCTAAGCGAGATAACCCTTTTAAAGATACAGCGGAGTTTGCAGCTTTTTCTGAACAGCTAGATTCTAGCCTCAGAAATGGTTCTCATCATGCCTCAATTTGGCGAGATGGAGAGGTAGTAATGTTTAAAAGTGGTGGTACTGGAGCTGAGCGAAATATCTCATATTCTAGATACTTGCATATGTGTAACGTTGTGACAATCTCTTTGGTAGCTCTATATATGATCGAACTGCACATGGTCGAAAAATACAGTTAACAAACGCTTTAAGACGGATTCGCAACGCGTGGCGGTTTTGGTTTGATTTGGCTTTTGCGTTTACGGTGTAATAATTAAGTGTCGTGGTAGCGTTTCTCACCACTTAAGCGGGCGTTATATGCTTTCAACTATAAATCAGTAAATAGGCTAGGAAAAATTATGAGTAAAGGATTATTGCTAATCGATATACAGAACGACTACTTCTTAGGTGGTGCTATGGAATTGGAGGGTATGGAAGATGCAGCTCGCAATTGTGCTCGACTGCTTTCTTACTTTCGAGAGCAAGAGTTACCAGTTTTTCATATTCAGCACATAGCAACGCGTGAAGGTGCAACCTTCTTCATACCAAATACCTTTGGTTGCAAAATACACGAACTAGTTGAGCCGATGGAGAGTGAGCCAGTGATTGTTAAAAATTATCCTAGTTCATTTAGAGAAACTAATTTAAATGAACTTCTTAACTCACAAGGGGTTGATGAGCTTGTAATCTGCGGTGCAATGACACATATGTGTATTGATACAACGACAAGAGCAGCATTTGATTTGGGTTATAAATGCACAGTCATATCAGATGGTTGTGCAACGAAGAGCTTAGAGTTTGACGGTAAGCAAGTCTTGGCTTCTGACGTCCAGGCTGCTTATATGGCGGCGCTTAGTGTTCCGTTTGCTCAAGTGGTTTCAACAAATGCTTTGGTTGCTTCATTGTAGCACGCATATAACAAACAATTTAAGAGGGATTCCCAACGCTTGGCATTTTTGGTTCTACTTCAAATTTAGTGTTTATGGCACAATGCTTTAAGTTGGGTGGTAGCGTTGCTCACCCCTTAATTGGGCGTTAGGCAAAGTGAGTTTTTATCAGCTAAATCGGGTTTGAATTGAACGGCGAATTCCATGTTCTCATGGCTGGACTTAAGCAATAAATCGTCATCACATATTTGTTGTTTCTTGATCGTGTTGGGTTGCTTTTCGTTGTGAATTTAGCGGCAAAATAACCTTCAGCATCCAAACGTCCGCCGAGCATGCTACGCTCGTCACTTTTCTTCCAAATCGCTCAATTTGAGTTTTTTTGTTTCTTTTCTGATTTGGCATTTTGGTTTATAAATGAATGGGTTAGTTTGTTTTAAGTTTACAAAAAAGCTCGTTCTTTGGTTTTGAAAGTCTCGGTGTCAATTGGTTGGCCTAACAAACGGCTCAAGAGGGATTGTCAACGCGTGGCGGCTTTAGTACAAAATTGAAGTTCAGTGTTTACGGTGTGTTTTTTGAGTTCAGCTATGCGTTGTCAACCCCTTAGCCGGGCGTTATGCTACCAGTCGAAATCTTCAATAAGGAATACTATGAAACAGAACATTGTCCATATTGCTTTAGTTGTAAAAGATTATGATGAAGCCATTGATTTTTATGTAAACAAACTCAAATTTGAACTTATTGAAGATACTCATCAACCTGAACAAGACAAACGTTGGGTGGTTGTGGCTCCACCAAATTCTCATGGTGTTACGTTGTTACTTGCCAGAGCTTCGAAGCCAGAGCAGCATGATTTCATTGGGAATCAAGCAGGTGGTCGAGTATTCCTGTTCCTAAATACTGATGATTTCTGGCGTGACTTTAAGCGTATGAAATCGATTGGTATTAACTTCGTCCGCGAGCCAACAGAAGAAGACTATGGAACGGTAGCAGTGTTTGAAGACTTGTATGGAAACTTGTGGGATCTTCTTCAATTGAATCCAAGCCATCCAATGGCAAAAAGGTAGCATAACAAACGCTTCAAGAGGGACAGCCAACGCGTGGTGCTCTCAGTTCAAATTAACATTTGTGATTACGGCTGTTAATTTAAGTTCAGTGCTTTGCGTTGTCAGCCCCTTAAGCGGGCGTTAGGCAAAGTGAGTTTTTATCAGCTAAATCGGGTTTGAATTGAACGGCGAATTCCATGTTCTCATGGCTGGACTTAAGCAATAAATCGTCATCACATATTTGTTGTTTCTTGATCGTGTTGGGTTGCTTTTCGTTGTGAATTTAGCGGCAAAATAACCTTCAGCATCCAAACGTCCGCCGAGCATGCTACGCTCGTCATTTTTCTTCCAAACCGTTAAATTTGAGTTTTTTGGTTTCTTTGCTGATTTGAAATTTTGGTTTATAAATGAATCGGTTAGTTGGTTTTCAGTTTTCAAACAAGCCTTGTTCTTGAGTTTTTAAAGTATCGTTGTCAATCTATTGGCCTAACAAACGGCTCAAGAGGGATTGCCAACGCTTGGCGACTTTAGTGCAAAATTGAAGTTCAGTGTTTACAGTGTGTTTTTTGAATTCGGCGGTGCGTTGTCAACCCCTTAGCCGGGCGTTAGGCAAAGTGAGTTTTTATCAGCTAAATCGAGTTTGAATTGAACAGTAAATTCCATGTTTTCATGGCTGAATTTAAACAATAAATAATCATCACATATTTGCTGTTTCTTGATCGCGTTGGGTTGCTTTTCGTTGTGAATTTAGCGGCAAAATAACCTTCAGCATTCAAACGTCCGCCGAGCATGCTACGCTCGTCACTTTTCTTCCAAACCGCTCAATTTGAGTTTTTTGTTTCTTTGCTGATTCAGCATTTTGGTTTATAAATTAATCGGTTAGTTTGTTTCAAGTTTACAAAAAAGCTCGTTCTTTGGTTGTGAAAGTCTCGGTGTCAATTGGTTGGCCTAACAAACGGCTCAAGAGGGATTGTCAACGCGTGGCGGCTTTAGTACAAAATTGAAGTTCAGTGTTTACAGTGTGTTTTTTGAGTTCGGCTATGCGTTGTCAACCCCTTAGCCGGGCGTTATGTTTTTCGAGGATGAAATGTACTTAATAGAACTATTTTCGGCTAAGGAAGACCAAGTTAAGTTGGTTACTTTTGCATTCTCTGCATTATTGGCCGTTGGCGTATTGCTCACAAATCAGTATTTTTCTCAGCGCAGAGCGCGCCAAGAGTACTTGCTAAAGAAGATTGAAGAACTAGCTCAATTATCAATTGAATACACAGATCTATGTACCGAGATCTTAGATGATATACAGAGCCAAAGAGGTGATTATCCGACAGTAAGTCGAGAGCGCAGACGGCGGTTGATGGCTAATATTCGTCAAATGGAGTTAATCGTAGGTCTATATTTTCAAAACTCAGGTTTTGATCCGAACGATTACTACTTGTGGAACATGCAAGTGTTAGATGTTTTGGAGAAAGGTAAGGTTTGCGAAGAGGGTGAAGTGTATTGCTTATTCGAAGACGCGCGTCAACACGTAGTAAATAGTGATGCTAAGCTGGCTGTCATTTGCTCTGGTTTGGTAAAGAGGTTCGGACACAAAACATAACAAACGGCTCAAGAGGGATTGCCAACGCGTGGCGACTTTAGTGCAAAATTGAAATTCAGTGTTTACAGTGTGTTTTTTAAGTTCGGCGGTGCGTTGTCAACCCCTTAGCCGGGCGTTATGTGAATGGGAGATTCCAATGGACAAGGTAGTCAAAGATCGCTTCGATGAATATCCGGAAAATGTTCGTATTAGGCTAGAGGAACTGCGAAATCTAGTCTTTCAAATCGTATCTGAATTGGATCTGGGTGATGTTGATGAATCTCTAAAATGGGGTGAGCCAAGCTACAGCGTAAAAACAGGCAGTCCACTAAGAATGGATTGGAAGCTGAAGTCTCCTAATAATTATTACCTGTTTTTTAATTGCCAAACTAAGCTAGTCGATACATTTCGGGAATTGTATTGTGAAGAGCTGGAGTTTCAGGGAAACAGAGCAATAGTGCTGTCCTTATCGAAACCGTTGCCAGAAACAGCAATCAAATCCTGTTTAGAGTTAGCTTTAACCTATCAGCAGCGCAAAAACTTTCCTCTTTTGGGTGCTTGAAAAAATTCACATAACAAACGGCTCAAGAGGGATTGCCAACGCGTGGCGGCTTTAGTACAAAATTAAAGTTCAGTGTTTACGGTGTGTTTTTTAAGTTCGGCGGTGCGTTGTCAACCCCTTAGCCGAGCGTTAGGTACTTATCAAAATTATGAGTTTTAAACGAGTTCGGTGGGAACAAGGAAGCGTGTATGGAATTCCATTGGAAGACGGAAGTTTTGGTATTTGCCAAGCGATAGATTTAATGATGCCTAATGTCGTATATATCGCAGTTTTTTCTTATCAATTTAAAGAGCTACCTGAGACTATTCCAACATTAAAACGAAGCGATATTTTGTCTCTTGGCGCAACATGGAAACAAGACTTAAATAACGGAACATGGGCGTCAATAGCTAAGTGTGAACCTATCGTAAGGAAAGCAGATTTCCCGAATGAAGCATTTGCAGAAGATGACTATATTGGTGCCGTGACATCTGACTCAGGCTTATATTCGGAGTTCTTAGCTGCATGTTTTGGCTTAATTCCATGGAATACTATGTTCAAACCTAATTACTGGGATGAATATTTAAACTCAGGGAAATCACGCCCGAGTTCAGTTAAAGTATTGAGTGAAGATGCACGCAATAAATATCGTAGTGAAGTTATGGGCGTAAAAAGTACCTAACAAGCTAATTAATAAGGACAAAAAACAGTTGGCTGTTTTCGTTCCTCAACATTTTAGCCAACAATTTTTTGCCCATTATTAGGGCGTTAGGCAAATAGGAGTAAATATGGACATTGCTGTACTAACTTTTGACGGATTTAATGAACTGGATTCATTTATAGCAGCGGGTATTTTGAACCGCATGAAAGACGCTGGTTGGAATGTACAAATAACGAGTCCATCTCAATACGTCACTTCAATGAACGGAGTTACAATCCAATCCCAACAACCTCTTGAGTTTGCTAATAGTGCCAACGTCGTATTATTTGGCAGCGGTGTGCTAACACGTGATGTCGCTCAAGACAGAGATATACTTTCGAGGCTAAAGCTAAACCCTGATACTCAGTTAATTGGTGGACAATGTTCAGGTACGTTGCTCATGTCAGTACTTGGTTTACTGCATCAAATACCAGCTTGTACCGATTTAACAACGAAACCTTGGGTTGTAGAATCAGGAGTTACTGTTTTAGAGCAACCCTTTTATGCTAAAGGTAATCTTGCGACAGCGGGTGGTTGTTTGTCATCAAAGTACTTGGCTGCGTGGGTAATTAGCAAGTTATCAGGTAGGGCGGACGCTGAATCGGCAATTCATTATGTTGCGCCAGTCGGTGAAAAAGAAAGCACAGTTCAGCACTGCATGTCAGTAGTCGGTGCATATCTATAAAATTTGCCTAACAAGGCGTTTAAGAGTGATTCCAAACGCTTGCCGGTTTCGCTTCGCTCAAGTATGGCAAGCGCTTGTCACACCTTAACGCGGCGTTATGCGTACTAATCAAAAACTCACTTTACATGTTTATTTATACAGTTGTCTTGTGTATACTCCGAATGTAATAAAAGGAGATGTACATCATGACAATAACATACGAAGCAAAAGTCCCTAGCCCGTCAGAATTTTGTGAAATGAGAGTGAAGGCAGGGCTGTCTCCAAAGTCGTTAAAAGCTGCCACTATTGCTTTGCCAAATAGCTTGTACGCTATCTCGGTTCGAGATGATGATGTGCTAATTGCTATGGGGCGGGTAGTTGGAGACGGCGCATGTAACTTTGAAGTCGTGGATGTTGCAGTTGATCCGAACTATCAAGGCCAAGGGTTAGGCCGGAAGGTCATGGAGCATATAGATAACTATTTGTCGTCGGTTGCTCTTGAAGGCTCTTATGTTTCAATGATCGCAGATGAGCCAGTGTTTTACGAGAAATTAGGGTACAAGCTTGTTTCTCCATCCAGCCAAGGAATGACGAAGAAATTTAAGCCGCACGCATAACAAAGCGTTTAAGGCAGATTCGCAACGCTCGGCATTTTCGGTTTGATTTGAATTTAGTGTTTACGGCACAATATTTTAGGTGTGGTGGTCGGCGTTGCTCACCACTTAACGCGGCGTTATGCGATTCAATTGTATGGAAGCAAAATGGTAGAAATAGAGAAGATTAACGAATCAAATATTGGGGCAATTAAGCTTATACGTTTAGCTGATGAACAAGTTAAGTTTGCTGGTACAGCTGATGAATTCATATCAAGTGCAAGTGAGACAACTCATTTGCATGTCATAAAAAACAACGGTTCAGTAGTCGGTTTCTTCAAATTGGATGTTGCTTATTCTTCTAACTATAAGTTTTGTCCGTCAGATGGGCTAGGATTAAGAGCTTTTGCTATTGACACTAGTCAGCAAGGTAAAGGGTTAGGCACGAAGGCGGTCAAAGCTCTCTTTCCCTACTTAAAAGCCCACTACTCAGCATTCAATTGGATTTACCTGACAGTTAATTGCAAAAATCCAGGAGCAAAAGTGTGTTACGAAAAAGGTGGCTTTGAAAACGGTTTTGAACAGTATTTGGGTGGTCTAGCGGGTCCTCAATACATAATGTGCGCAAAAATCGCATAACAAAGCGTTTAAGAGTGATTCCAAACGCTTGCCGGTTTCGCTTCGCTCACAGTATGGCAAGCGCTTGTCACACCTTAACGCAGCGTTAGTTGCTAAAGGAGAAATATGGAAGAATTATCAGGTGGGCGAGAGTCTGCAATTTACCGTGATGGTGAAATTATTTATCGACCATTACAGTTATGGAGCCCAACAATTCATAAGCTGTTAACGCATTTACAAAGCTCAGGCTTAACAGAGTCGCCTAGATTTCTTGGCATTGAAGGGAAACAAGAAAAATTAAGTTTCGTTGTTGGTGATACTTATAATTATCCATTAGTTGGTGCTATTGCAACGTCAGAAGCTTTGAGATCAGCAGCTAAATTGCTTAGAAAAATTCATGACTCAACAGCATCGTTTGTCAGTAATAACGACATCGTAAATTTACCGTGGATGCTCGACCCACGAGAGCCATTCGAAGTTATATGTCATGGTGATTTCACGCCGTACAATGTAGCACTTTCAGGAAATTCAGTAGTTGGTGTGTTTGATTTTGACACAGCACACCCCGCTTCAAGAGTGTGGGACTTAGCTTATTCAATATATTGTTGGGCACCTTTTAAAACGGACAGCATTGATGGCCTTGGCACAATGGAAGAACAACTTTTAAGAGCAAGGTTATTCTGCGATAGCTACGATGCTACATATAGTCAAAGAGAGCAGCTTGCGGATGCAATGGTTCGGCGATTAAATGCCCTTGTGAACTTTATGCGAAAAGAAGCAGATAGTGGCGACGAGCAATTTGCGACAAACATTGAGGAAGGGCATCTACAATCTTACCTTAATGACATAGATTACATCGAAACTAACAAGCACAAAATTCAGCGCGCGCTGTGCAACTAACAAACGCTTCAAGAGGGACAGCCAACGCGCGGCATTTTTACTATGCGTTGGTCATTGTGGTTACGGTGTTATGCGGAAAGTTGGTCGTGGCGTTGGCTGCCCCTTAAGCGGGCGTTAGGCAAAGTGAGTTGTTATCAGCTAAATAGCGTTGGAATTGAGCAGTAAATTCCATGTTTTGTGGCTTAACTTAAGCCATAAATAATCATCACATATTTGTCGTTTCTTGAGCGTGTTGGGTTGTTTAACGCTGTGAATTCATCGGTAAAATAACCTTCAGCATCCAAACGTCCGCCGAGAATGCTACGCTCGTCATTTTTCTTCCAAATCGCTCAGTTTGAATTTTTTGTTTCTTTGCTGATTTAGCATTTTGGTTTATAAATGAATCGGTTAGTTTGTTTTAAGTTTACAAAAAAAGCTCGTTCTTTAGTTTTAAAAGTGTCGGCGTCAATCAGTTGGCCTAACAAACGGCTTAAGAGGGATTGCCAACGCGTCGCTGCTTTAGTTCAAAATTGAAGTTCAGTGTTTACAGTGTGTTTTTTGGGTTTGGCAGTGCGTTGTCAACCCCTTAGCCGGGCGTTATGCAACTCAGGTAAATTTAGAGGTTCAATCTTTTTAGATTTCTCCGGCCATTCGTTTTGTGCCGTCGGCAAATCAGCTTTTTTACCCTCAAATTCGTGGTTCACTCAAGCCGTAAAACAGGTAAGGTTCTTTGTTTGTCTCAATGAGTTTTTGTGTTGGTTTGTTGCCAATTCAGCGTGCGCAAAGTGTGGAAAGGGCAAGTTTATCGAGCATTTTGTACTTGCTGAAAGTCTTGCTTGTTGAGTTTGTCTCATTCAAAAGCTTGGTTTGTTGTTGAACGGTGGACTTTGTTTTGGCGGCTTATTTATCACGGCTCCTGCTTGGGTTGATTCTTGAATCACTCAACCATTGCAATCGTGGCTTTTGATCGAGTAAAGTCAGTTTATCTTATTGAATTTGCATAACAAACGGCTCAAGAGGGATTGCCAACGCGTGGCGACTTTAGTGCAAAATTGCAGTCCAGTGTTTAAGTGTGTTTTTTAAGTTCGGCGGTGCGTTGTCAACCCCTTAGCCGGGCGTTAGGCAAAGTGAGTTTTTATCTGCTAGATTGGGTTTGAATTGAACGGTGGATTCCATGTTCTCATGGCTGGACTTAAGCAATAAATCGTCATCACATATTTGTTGTTTTTTGATCGCGTTGGGTTGTTTATCGTTGTGAATTTAGCGGCAAAATAACCTTCAGCATCCAAACGTCCGCCGAGCATGCTACGCTCGTCACTTTTCTTCCAAATCGCTCAATTTGAGCTTTTTGGTTTCTTTGCTGATTTGAGATTTTGCTTTATAAATAAATCACTTAGTTGGTTTTCAGTTTTCAAACAAACCTTGTTCTTTGGTTTTGAAAGTATCATTGTCAATCGGTTGGCCTAACAAACGGCTCAAGAGGGATTGCCAACGCTTGGCGACTTTAGTGCAAAATTGAAGTTCAGTGTTTACAGTGTGTTTTTTGAGTTCGGCTATGCGTTGTCAACCCCTTAGCCGGGCGTTAGGCAAAGTGAGTTTTTATCAGCTAAAACGAGTTTGAATTGAACGGTAAATTCCATGTTCTCGGACTGAACTTAAGCAATAAATCGTCATCACATATTTGTTGTTTATTGATCGCGTTGGGTTGTTTATCGTTGTGAATTTAGCGGCAAAATAACCTTCAGCATCCAAACGTCCGCCGAGCATGCTACGCTCGTCACTTTTCTTCCAAATCGCTTAATTTGAATTTTTTGTTTCTTTGCTGATTTAGGGTTTTGGTTTATAAATGAATGGGTTAGTTTGTTTTAAGTTTACAAAAAAGCTCGTTCTTTGGTTTTGAAAGTATCGTTGTCAATCGGTTGGCCTAACAAACGGCTCAAGAGGGATTGCCAACGCGTGGCGGCTTTAGTACAAAACTAAAGTTCAGTGTTTACGGTGTGTTTTTTTAGTTCGGCTATGCGTTGTCAACCCCTTAGCCGGGCGTTAGGTTTAAGGTTATACATGGAAATCAAAGAGTTTAGTGTTTGTAATCTGGAATCATTAAGGAAGATCTATCTTCACTCTAGAAGAGATGGTTTTACATGGCTCAAGACGGACAGCTTTCGATTAGAAGACTTTGATCGTGATACTCAAGGTGAACGAATTTGGCTAGTTGAGGCTTTAGGTAAAGTTGCAGGTTTCATCTCGATTTGGGAACCTGACAAATTTGTTCATCATCTGTATGTTTCCAGCGAATATCAGAGTCAAGGTATTGGCTCAATATTACTTAACGGTGCGAAAGCAAAATATGGCTATTTGAGTCTTAAATGTATGGTTCAAAATCAAAAGGCACTTGAGTTCTATTTGTCACAAGGTTTTGCAATTGTGTCGCAAGTAGATGATGAATTTGGTGGTTATTATCACATGAGCTTCAGCTCAAAAACCTAACAAACGGCTCAAGAGGGATTGCCAACGCATGGCGGCTTTAGTTCAAAATTGAAGTTCAGTGTTTACGGTGTGTTTTTTAAGTTCGGCGGTGCGTTGTCAACCCCTTAGCCGGGCGTTAGCTGAGGTTAAGAAAAACCATAAAATTAAGCGTTTATTTTTCTTAGTCTGAGGCTCTAGCTTTACACCTGAACGTCAGCACTTTTCCGCGTATCTCGCCAGTGGCACTGTTCGTGAAGCGGTTGAACTAACCGAAGTCTGTTTACGGGAAGTGGTGTGTTTGTTTATTTCTTTGGTGTGGCTTCTTTGGTTTTGAAGCTTTTTCGCGCTTAAATGGATTTCGCGCACTTGGCCGTTGGCTTCTTCGAAAGAATCCTTTGTAAATTTAAGTTCTAAAAGCTCGTCAAGTTTTCCTGTTATTTCTTCTTTGCCAAGTGCGTTTCGTGGATTAGGTATTAGTTTCTCAGTTGTCCGTTTTACTTTGTCGCTTGAAAGCAATAATGTGTTTTAAATTAGGCCGTTGGGTAGTCAATCTCCGGCTAAAGTGCAGCAGCTAACAAACGGCTCAAGAGGGATTGCCAACGCATGGCGACTTTAGTGCCAAATTGAAGTTCAGTGTTTACAGTGTGTTTTTTAAGTTCGGCAGTGCGTTGTCAACCCCTTAGCCGGGCGTTATGTGAATGGGAGATTTCAATGGACAAGATAGTCAAAGATCGCTTCGATGAATATCCGGAAAATGTTCGTATTAGATTAGAGGAACTGCGAAATCTAGTCTTTCAAATCGTATCTGAATTGGATCTGGGTGATGTCGATGAATCTCTAAAATGGGGTGAGCCAAGCTACAGCGTAAAAACAGGCAGTCCACTAAGAATGGATTGGAAGCTGAAGTCTCCTAATAATTATTACCTGTTTTTTAATTGCCAAACTAAGCTAGTCGATACATTTCGGGAATTGTATTGTGAAGAACTGGAGTTTCAGGGAAACAGAGCAATAGTGCTGTCCTTATCGAAACCGTTGCCAGAAGCAGCAATCAAATCCTGTTTAGAGCTAGCTTTAACCTATCAGCAGCGTAAAAACTTTCCTCTTTTGGGTGCTTGAAAAAATTCACATAACAAACGGCTCAAGAGGGATTGCCAACGCGTGGCGGCTTTAGTGCAAAATTTAAGTTCAGTGTTTACAGTGTGTTTTTTGAGTTCGGTGGTGCGTTGTCAACCCCTTAGCCGGGCGTTATGCAACTCAGGTAAAATTAGGGGTTCAATCTTGTGGGATTTCTCCGGCCATTCGTTTTGTGTTGTCGGCAAATGAGTATTTTTACCCTAAAATTCGTGGTTTACTCAAGCCGTAAAACAGGCAAGGTTCTTTGTTTGCCTCAATGAGTTTTGGTGCTTGTTTGTTGTGAATTTAGCGGGCGCAAAGTGTGGAAAGGGCAAGTTAATCGAGCATTTCGCATTTTCTGAAAGTCTTGCTTGTTGAGTTTTCCTGGTTCAAAAGCTTGGTTTGTTGTTGAAGGGTGGACTTTGTTTTGGCGGCTAATTTATCACGGCTCCTACTTGGGTTGTTTCTTGAATCACTCAACCATTGCAATCGTGGCTTTTGATCGAGTAAAGTCAGTTTATCTTATTGAATTTGCATAACAAACGGCTCAAGAGGGATTGCCAACGCGTGGCGGCTTTAGTGCAAAATTGAAGTTTAGTGTTTACAGTGGTTTTTTGAGTTCGGCGGTGCGTTGTCAACCCCTTAGCCGGGCGTTAAATTACAAGGATAGTTCAGTGGAAATAAAGGAAATTAATTCAACCTCTAGCGTCTCAGTTCAGTTAAATTCATTGCTTATAGATTGTGTTGAGAGTGGTGCTTCAGTCGGTTTTTTAACTCCGATCGACAGAGAAGAAATCAAGTCATACTGGAGTGAGGTAGAATCGGATTTAAAGTCAGGAAAGCGTCGTTTATTTATTGCTCAAGATGAAAATGCCATCATCGGTGCAGTTCAACTTTCTCTATGCTCTAAAGCAAATGGTTTACATCGAGGGGAAGTTGAAAAATTGATGGTTAAAACAAGTGCTCGTGGCCAAGGTGTCAGTAAGAAATTAATGTCACTGATGGAAAAAACGGCATTAGAGCTTAGTTTGCAGTTACTCGTTTTGGATACTCGCTTAGGTGATGTGGCTTCTTTACTATATCGTTCGATTGGCTACATCGAAGCTGGTCAAATTCCAGAGTTTGCGCGTAGTTCTAGCGGAAAGTTAGAAGCAACAGTTTACTTCTACAAGCAATTGTAATTTAACAAACGGCTCAAGAGGGATTGCCAACGCGTGGCGGTTTTAGTGCAAAATTGAAGTTCAGTGTTTACAGTGTGTTTTTTGAGTTCGGTGGTGCGTTGTCAACCCCTTAGCCGGGCGTTAGCCAAAAAAATGGGCATCCATGCCACACATTTTAAGCTACCTCTAGCCAAAATTTCTCAAGTTCCTTGATCTCGTTATTTATTCTGTCATAGATTTTTTCGTAGTTACCATTGAAGAAGTACTCTTTGCCAGAAGTTAAATCTAGGACTGAATATTCAAAACCACTGTCATTAATTGACTCCTCCATCAAAGCACAGATGATATTTGCTCTTTCCTGAGTCATTTTGTCACTACTACTGAAATGGAGCTTAACTAGGCGTGGTTGACCGTTTAACACAACATGGAGTTCAGGGTTACAAGTGATGCTCGTTTGTGAAAAGTTGTAGTGTTCTCTTGGTGGATCAAAAGCCTTAATATTTTTACCAGATTGCCAATCTTTAAAAGTATTGACGATCATTTCATATTTTTGCTTTTTAGTTCCCTCTTGACGGTTGCATATTGTGTAAAGGTGAGAAATATGTCGCTTTGCAATGAAAAGACGTTTAATCGAGTTTCGTAATGGACCATAGTAGTCACGAAATGCAGCATAAGGCTCGCGGTTAGCGATGTTTTTTACCCTTGTCTGCTTTGGCCTTCCCGAAGTTACAACGATTAAAGAAAACTCAGACACACTTAATGTAGGCATTCAAAATCCTCAAGTTATTGGCTCGATGTCACATTATCACTTATGGTATGTGTTGCAATGTAACATTATTAAGTTTGTGGTTATTTCATTGGGTTTCATCTGGAAATGTGACTTAACCATATGTAGTGCGTTGTTTTGATTGCAAGCACTATATGTGGTGTTTTCTGGCTAATAAACTGCTCAAGAGGGATTCGCAACGCGTGGCATTTTTATTATGCGTTGAATTTAGTGATTAAGGTGGTGTGCGGCGGCTTCGGTATTGCGTTGCTCACCCCTTAGCAGGGCGTTATATTCCACAAGCTGATCGGTGAACTTTTTAAGGACAAAGGATGAAATATATTGAAATCCCCAAGTATCTTCATGAGGTCTTTGGTGAAAAGCAATCTTTAATTGAAATTACTTGTACGGCAATATTTGCCTTATTTGGTAGTTTTCTAATTTATTCCCAGCTTTATCGTCCTATAGCCCATGAAAATGGTTGGTTGACAGTGTTAGGTTTCATTCTAATTGGTGATGTGCTGGCTGGGTGCATTGCAAATTTTAGCCGAGGCACAAATAAGTTCTACGCAGAAAGGAGCAAGGGACGCTTTCTTTTTATTGCTATACATATTCATATCTTAGCAATAGCGTGGCTTCTTTCTGCACCCTTCGAGTATGCGTTTCTAATCTGGGCCTACACAATAATATCCGCCTTAGTGGTAAATGCTTTAAAGGACAATCGTATCCAACTGTTCATTTCTGCAAATCTAATGTGTAGTGGTTTGTTATTACTTATGTTTTTACCGTTACCCACTTGGTTCTTAATCACCAGCACGTTCTTTTTGATTAAAGTCATGTTTAGTTTCGCCGTGGATCATTATGGCAATCAGGGTTAGATATGTAGCCTATCATGGTTAAGTGAATCGAATATAACAAACGGCTCAAGAGGGATTGCCAACGCGTGGCGACTTTAGTGCAAAATTGAAGTTTAGTGTTTACAGTGTGTTTTTTGAGTTCGGTGAGGCGTTGTCAACCCCTTAGCCGGGCGTTATGTTTAATCACGTCAAATCAGTTGGTTGTATCTTTTCTTTGCTCCCTCGGCTTGTTGGTTTTGTGCTTGTCGCAAGTTGGTTTCGTTTGGCGCTGTTTTCCGGACACTTGTTCTTTGGCGCTGGAAATTCAGAGAGTTGCCTCAGTCAATTTTCGAGTAAGCGCGAGGTAGGTGCGGCTGGCTCAATCAGTATTTTGACTACAAGTTTTCGGGCTTGAATTGCCAAAATTCGAAGTCTGTTTTTCAAATCTATGAGTCATTTCAGTTTTTTAGGTTTTGGCTTTTGTTTGTGAATCAACGCTGAGTTAATCTTGGTTTTGGTAAAACGTAAGCCCTTGAAGCTTAAACATAACAAAGCGTTAAAGAGGGATTCGTGCCGCGTGGCATTTTTGGTATGCGGTGAGTTTCGGTGGTGAAAGTGGTTTGCGGAAGGTTGGTTTATGCGGCACTCACCCCTTAACGCGGCGTTAGCTGAGGTTAAGAAAAACCATAAAATTAAGCGTTTATTTTTCTTAGTCTGAGGCTCTAGCTTTACACCTGAAAGTCAGCACTTTTCCGCGTATCTCGCCAGTGGCACTGTTCGTGAAGCGGTTGAACTAACCGAAGTCTGTTTACGGGAAGTGGTGTGTTTGTTTATTTCTTTGGTGTGGCTTCTTTGGTTTTGAAGCTCTTTCGCGCTTAAGTTGATTTCGCGCACTTGGTTGTTGGCTTCTTCGAAAGAATTCTTTGTAAATTCAAGTCCTAGAAGCTCGTCAGTTTCTCGGTTATTTCTTCTTTGCCAAGTGCGTTTCGTGGATTAGGTTTTAGTTTCTCAGTTGTCCGTTTTACTTTGTCGTTTGAAAATAATAATGTGTTTTAAATTAGGCCGTTGGGTAGTCAATCTCCGGCTAAAGTGCAGCAGCTAACAAGCGGCTCAAGAGGGATTGCCAACGCGTGGCGGCTTTAGTACAAAATTGAAATTCAGTGTTTACGGTGTGTTTTTTAAGTTCGGCAGTGCGTTGTCAACCCCTTAGCCGGGCGTTATATTTATTACGAGGACATATGAACAATTACTTTGATGGAAGCTCTTTCACAATGATGGAAAGTGCAGATGAACGACTTAATGTAATCAATGGTTTTGAGCAAAATATTTGCTCTTCAGCTATCAACGAAACATACAATCAATATCCGAAATGGTGGGATAAAACTAGACAAGTATTTAATTCCTGCTCTAGTATTTCTCGCAGTAACGGTCAAATTACTCTTGTTATGTTGTCTAGAGACAATGCAGACTTTAAGCAATACCACCATCTATTCCTTTCAAACCCGACATCGATGAAAAGCTTTGGTATTTGGGCTATGTATCAATCTTTGCAAAACGCTGAATTAAAGCTAATTGAGCAATGTAAAACACCTAGAACTGAGACTTCGTTGACAGGTAAGCTAACAGCTAATATTGACCATTGTGCATCTAAGGTTCAGGAACAGTACGAAGAACACTTATATCTTGATGGAACACACATCAATTTGAGTGAGGTTGAGCTGCAAGTTCAAAATCGAGAAAAAGTCACTGGTGCAGATTTTGCGTTACTACTTGAATGGAAAGATGATAATGATGACCTAATAATATGCCCAATTTACTTTCAGGCTAAAAGAGTGACTACGGTGGAAGGTGATATATCACAGTATAATGAAAATACTGGTTATCAATTTCGTGTCTTACAAGCTAAAAATTTAAATTCAGTTTATATTTTTTATAATTGCAATACTCAAAAAACAAATTCTAACCCGAGAATTCCAGCTGTTAAAAATGTCAAAGATATCGCAGTGTATGGTGAGCCTAAGAAAACAAGTGCTGTAGACGATGTATTATCCTTATCGACTTTCCTTTTAGATGTGATGGTAAATACAACTAATTATATAACTTTCAAGGATCGGGTTTCAGCACTTCGAGCAATCCTTAGCAACATTCAAGAAGATGAGTTAGCTAGTGTATTCTCTTTATCGATTGATGAAGATGCGAAGTTAAAGTATCAGGAAGCATATGACCAATACCTTATCTATAAACAGAAATTAGAAGAAGACAGAAAAAATGATTCTGGTACTTCATTTAGGCCAAAAATATAACAAAGCGTTTAAGACAGATTCCCAACGCATGGCATTTTTCATTCCATCGTTGGGTTTTGTGTTTAAGGTGGTATGGTTAGGTTTCGTGGTTAGCGTTGCTCACTACTTAACGCGGCGTTAGCTGAATGGTGGTAAATATCAGCATGATCGAAATTAGAAAGTATCAAGAATCAGATGCACTTGATTTATGGGCTATTTTTTATCATACGGTTCGTAATGTGAACTTACGTGATTATTCGCAAGACCAAGTTGAAGCATGGGCTCCAGATGGTTTTTCTTCTGAGATTTGGCAACAAAAAATGAACTCGCTATCACCTTTTGTTGCTGAAATTGATGGAAAAATTGTTGGTTATAGTGATCTTCAAGAAAATGGATTAATTGATCATTTCTTTTGTCACCATGAACATCAAGGTCAAGGAGTCGGACGACAGTTAATGGAACATGTACTCAGAATGGGTGAATTACAAGGAATTACTAAGTTTTATTCTGAGGTGAGTATTACAGCTCGTCCGTTTTACGAGAGATTTGGTTTCAAGGTGATACAAGAACAAACCATAGAAGTTCGCGGTAAAAAGCTGCGCAACTTTGTTATGGAGAAATTCAGCTAACAAACGCTTCAAGAGGGACAGCCAACGCGTGGCATTTTTACTATGCGTTGGTTTGTGTGGTTACGGTGCTATGCGGTAAGTTGGTAGTAGCGTTGTCTGCCCCTTAAGCGGGCGTTAGGCAAAGTGAGTTTTTATCAGCTAAATCGAGTTTGAATTGAACAGTAAATTCCATGTTTTCATGGCTGAATTTAAACAATAAATAATCATCACATATTTGTTGTTTCTTGATCGCGTTGGGTTGTTTATCGTTGTGAGTTTAGCGGCAAAATAACCTTCAGCATCCAAACGTCCGCCGAGCATGCTACGCTCGTCACTTTTCTTCCAAATCGCTTAATTTGAGTTTTTTTGGTTTCTTTGCTGATTCAGAATTTTGGTTTATAAATGAATCGGTTAGTTAGTTTTAAGTTTGCAAAAAAGCCTGTTCTTTGTTTTTGAAAGTATCATTGTCAATCGGTTGGCCTAACAAACGGCTCAAGAGGGATTGCCAACGCGTGGCGACTTTAGTGCAAAATTGAAGTTCAGTGTTTACAGCGTGTTTTTTGAATCCGGCGGTGCGTTGTCAACCCCTTAGCCGGGCGTTATGCTTAATCACGTAAAATCAGTGGTTTATGATTTTTCTTTGTTCCCCAGGCTTGTTTGTTTCGAGTTTTTCGGCAAGTCGGCTCCAGTGGGCGCTGTTTTCCGGACACTTATTCTTTGGCGCTAAAAACTCTGAGAATTGCCTCAATCAATTCTCGGGCAAGCGCGAGGTTAGGGCGGTTGGCTCAATCAGAAATCCATTTCTAGGTTTTCAAACTTCAAACCAGATTTGCCAAAATTCCGAGCCTGATTATCAAAACTATGATTCATTTCGGTTTTCTACGTTTTGGCTTTTGTGTGTAAATCAAAGTCGAGTTAATCTTGGTTCTGGTCAAACGTAACCCATTGAAGCTTAAGCATAACAAGGCGTTTAAGCGGGATTCATGCCGCGTGGCATTTCTGGTTTGCAGTGAGTTTTGGTGGTGAAAGTGGTATGCGGAAGCTTGGTTTATGCGGCATTCACCCCTTAACGCAGCGTTATGCGCTAATTGGAAAAATTGACAGGAGTTAACAATGAACCAGCATGAAAAGCTCAATTATGTGGAGTTTGCAGCGAAAGACTTAGAGTCAACGAAAGCGTTCTTTTCAAAGGTTTTTGGTTGGAGCTTTGTTGACTATGGGCCTGAATATGCAGCTTTCTCAAATGAAGGCTTAGATGGTGGTTTTTTCAAAGCTGAGCTTTCTGGCCGGACTGAAAATGGTGGCGCACTGTTAATTTTCTATAGTTCAGACATTGAAGCTACTTTAGAAAAAGTCGTGAAAAATGGCGGTCATATCATCCGTCCTATCTTTGAGTTTCCTGGTGGTTGTCGTTTTCATTTTGCAGAGCCAAGTGGTAATGAATTTGCTGTTTGGTCTGAAGCACGCGCATAACAAACGCCTCAAGAGGGACTGTCAACGCGTGGCGTTTCCAGTCCCAATGAGCCGCGGTGGTTGCAGTTGTTGTGTTTGAGTTTAGTGGTAATGCGTTGCCAGCCCCTTAGGCGGGCGTTATACAAAAAGGAGAAATAGGCGTAGATGTTTGAAATAATTATCATCGTAGCGTTTGGCTACATTGTATGGAAACTTAAAGGAAATAATACGCCGAAGCCAGCTTCATGGGATTCGCCAAATCAAACTGCGAGCAAGCGTAAAGCTAAATTTGAATTAACTGACGTACCTATTCCATCTAATGTAAAAATTGAGCATAAAAAGCAAAGCCATTTAGCAACTGAAAATGAGCGGAAACTCTATTTTGCATTACAAAAAGCTCTTCCTTCGGAGTATGTAATTCATAGCCAAGTATCACTAATGGCTTTGGTTAAACCTGTTGATTTTAAGCATAATTCTCGAACGTGGGCAAAGCGAATGGACTTTGTCATAACAGATAAGACCACAAAAATTCTAGCAGTTATCGAACTCGATGATTCTACGCATAATTGGAAAAAAAGGCAGGAACGCGATCAGTATGTAAATGAAGTCCTAGATGGACATCATCCATTGGTGCGCTTTAATACAAAGCATTTCTATGAACCGTCTGAAATCGCAAAAGTTTTGTCGCGAGAAACTGAAATTAAGTGTAATAAGTTCGAAGCTAATTTTGTATAACAAACGGCTCAAGAGGGATTGCCAACGCGTGGCGGCTTTAGTGCAAAATTTAAGTTCAGTGTTTACAGTGTGTTTTTTAAGTTCGGCAGTGCGTTGTCAACCCCTTAGCCGGGCGTTATGCAACTCAGGTAAATTTAGGGATTCAATCTTTTGGGATTTCTCTGACCATTCGTTTTGTGTTGTCGGCAAATGAGCACTTTCACCCTCAAATTCGTGGTTAACTCAAACCGTAAAACAGGCAAGGTTCTTTGTTTGCCTCAATGAGTTTTGGTGCTGGTTTGTTGCCAATTCAGCGTGCGCAAAGTGTGGAAAGAGCAAGTTATTCGAGCATTTTGCACTTGCTGAAAGTCTTGCTTGTTGAGTTTGTCTGATTCAAAAGCTTGGTTGGTTGCTGAAAGGTGGGCTTTGTTTTGGCTGCTTATTTATCAAGGTTCTTACTTGGGTTGGTTCTTGAATCACTCAACCATTGCAATCGTGGCTTTTGATCGAGTAAAGTCAGTTTATCTTATTGAATTTTCATAACAAACGGCTCAAGAGGGATTGCCAACGCTTGGCGGCTTTGGTGCAAAATTGAAGTTCAGCGTTTACAGTGTGTTTTTTGAGTTCGGCTATGCGTTGTCAACCCCTTAGCCGGGCGTTATGCAACTCAGGTAAATTTAAGGGTTCAATCTTTTGGGATTTCTCGGGCTATTCGTTTTGTGTTGTCGGCAAATGAGCGTTTTTACCCTCAAATCCTTGGTTAACTCAAACCGTAAAACAGGCAAATTTCTTTGTTTGCCTCAATTGGTTTTAGCATTGAGGTGTTGTCAGTTTAGCGGGCGCAAAGTGTGGAAAGTGCAAGTTAATCGATCATTTTGTATTTGTTGAAGGCTTTGCTCGTTGAGTTAGTTTGGTTTAAAAGCCTAGTTTGTCGCTGAAAGGCAGACTTCATTTTTGCGGCTTATTTATCACGGCTTTTGCTTGGGTTGATTCTTGAATCACTCAACTATTGCAATTGTGGTTTTTGATCGAGTAAATTCAGCTTATCTTATTGAATTTGCATAACAAACAATTCAAGTGGATTCTCAACGCATGGCAGTTTTACTATGCGTTAGGTAAAGTGTTTTACGGTGCAATGCGGCAGCTTGGCCAGTGCGTTGTTCACCACTTAATTGGGCGTTAGTTTACCAATCAAGATTGCACCCTAACTCAATACGCTAGGGTGTGATAATTATCGCAGATGGTTTTGTGGCAATTGAGATTGTCCAAGGACTGCAACGACCAAAATAAAGCTGTCTTCC